>CBFDEA010000429.1:0-2488 GCA_965603695.1 uncultured Rhodospirillaceae bacterium
CTGTCGCTGCTGTCAAAGCAGGCCTGGAACAGTTGTGCAGCATCGATTGTTGGGAGAGTTCTTGAGTCTGTATTGGCTGTCGATGGCGGCGGACGCTAGTGCATCTTTAATATAATTCCCCGAAGAAAAAGTGCCGACAGCATTTTTATAGTCAAATAATATTGTAGCACTTTAACCATAGACGCCAGAAACGCGAAGGCAGACAATCAAGTCACACTGTCGGCGTTGATGGCGAAAATATAAATGTTTCCGGCAAGGTCCGTGTGCGTCATTTAAGCGAATTGTCTTGACTTTGCCCCGCCTGATGGGCATATCGGGGCCAGCGACACTCCTTTCCAGATCGAATTTCGATCCTTGCCGACTGATTAAACCTTAAAGGTTGGCATAAGTTTCTTTCCGAGTTCTCAAGTGGGCGTTTCGTTAGACCGGCCTCTGTCTTTGCATTTTGCAATCGGCAAGTCGTGTTCGTAATGCTTGCATCTCGCTTGCGCCTGACCGCCCCGATGCTCGGGACGGCGGGTCACTGACTATGAGTTTTTGAAGAAAGAACAATACCACATGACCGATTTTACGGGCCTTAAACTGGCCCAGCCGCTCCTTCGCGCCATCGCCGATGAGGGCTACACCACACCGACTCCGATCCAGTTAAAGTCCATTCCGCCACTGCTTGAAGGGCGCGACCTGTTGGGCGTCGCCCAGACGGGGACGGGCAAGACGGCTTCCTTCGCGTTGCCGCTGTTGCACCGTTTGTCGTCGAACGGCAGCAAGCCGGAAAGCCGAAAACCACGGGCGCTGATCCTGGCCCCGACCCGCGAGTTGGCGGGTCAGATCAATGACAGCTTCCGCTCTTATGGCCGTCATATGCATCTGCGCTCGACCGTGGTTTATGGCGGTGCCTCTATCCGTCCGCAAATCAAGACCCTGGCTCAGGGCGTCCATATCCTGGTCGCTACCCCGGGGCGGCTTATCGACCTGATGAACCAGGGCCATTTGCGCCTTGATGATGTCGAGGTCTTTATCCTTGATGAAGCCGATCGTATGCTCGACATGGGCTTTATTCCCGATGTCAAAAAGATCGCCGCGAAATTGCCCAGGAATCGTCAAACGATGCTGTTCTCGGCGACCATGCCGAAAACCATCCAGGGCCTGGCCGATGGCTTGCTCAAGGATCCGGTGCAGGTTGAAGTCGCCCCGGCGGCAACCACCGTCGACAAGATCGAGCAGCGCGTCCTGTTCGTTGCCAAAGACAACAAGCGTTCATTGCTCGGTGAACTGATGAGTGACGCCGATATCGCCCGCGTGCTGATCTTCACCCGCACCAAACACGGTGCCGACAGGGTTGCTAAACATTTGCATCAAAGTGGCGTTATGTCGGATGCCATTCACGGCAACAAATCGCAGAATGCCCGCCAGCGGGCGCTTAACAGCTTTCGCTCCGGCAAAGTTCGGGCCTTGGTGGCGACGGATATTGCGGCCCGTGGCATTGATGTCGATGGCGTCACCCACGTTATCAACTTCGATCTGCCTAACGAGCCCGAAAGCTACGTCCACCGCATCGGCCGCACGGCCCGCGCCGGGGCCTCGGGTATCGCTATTTCATTCTGCGATCATGAAGAACGCGGCTACTTGCGCGATATCGAGAAAACCATCCGCAAAACCGTGCCGGTGTTCGACGATCATTCTTTCCACGCGCCGGAAATCGCCAACATTACCGGCCCGTCCAAAGGTGTGCCGCAGCGCAATAACAATGGAAGGCCGCGCCAACGCAACCGTGGCCGTTCGGGACGTCCATCCAGAAGGGCCGCTTAAGGCTTTTCAATTAATCGTTGCTCAATGCTCATCACCGGGCCATCATAATCGACATGATTATGATGGCCTGACGATGAGGAGTGCCCGTTTATGAATGCGCCGCAACCGGGTATCCTCGAGCCCGTCCCGAATTTCTGCCGCTATCTGGAATTTTCCCTGCTTGCCGAAGCCGATCCGGCGCTGCTTCTTGATGCGCTTGCATCGTTAAATATAGACGCGGAAATTGTTATCGGCATCGGTCCGGCCCTGGCCGGTTCCATTAAATCCCTTCATACATTCCCTGCCAGTAACGGCCAGGGCTGTGAGGTGCCATCGACGCAAGCCGATGTCTGGTGCTGGATCAAGGGCAGCCAGCGCGGCCCGATCGTCCACAAGAGCCGTGCCCTCAGCAAACTTTTCAGCCCCACCTGCCGCCGTTCCCGTCTGGTCGATGGGTTCAAGTACGATGGCGGGCGGGACCTTAGCGGCTACGAAGACGGCACCGAAAATCCCGTAGGTGCTGCGGCCTTTGATGCTGCGCTTAGCGATGGTTCGAGTTTTGTCGCAGTCCAGCAATGGCTCCATGCCCTGGATTATTTTGATGCTCTGAGCGAGGAAGAACGCGACAACATTATCGGTCGGCGCAGAAGCGATAACGTCGAACTCGACGACGCGCCACCTTCGGCCCATGTTAAACGGA
>CBFDEA010000430.1:0-2475 GCA_965603695.1 uncultured Rhodospirillaceae bacterium
AAACCGTTGACCGCATTGTTGATGTTTTTCCCGCCGAAGAACAGTCGCGCATTCAGGTCGAAACCCTCGAGGCCAATTGCGCCAAATTCAAGGTTCCTTATCTGGCCATGGATGACATCCGTCAGGGCGTCGTTCATATCATCGGCCCCGAACAGGGTTTCACCCTGCCCGGCACCACCATCGTCTGCGGCGACAGTCATACCGCCACCCACGGTGCCTTCGGGGCGCTGGCCTTCGGCATCGGTACTTCGGAAGTCGAACATGTGTTGGCGACCCAGACGCTGCTGCAAAAACCGGCCAAGAACATGCGCTTCAACGTCACCGGCACCTTACCCGCTGGCGTTTCGGCAAAAGACCTGATTCTCGCCATGATCGGCAAAATCGGCACCGCCGGCGGTACCGGTTATGTCATCGAATACAGCGGCGAAGCGATCCGCGCGCTTTCCATGGAAGGCCGGATGACGGTCTGCAATATGACCATCGAAGCCGGTGCCCGGGCCGGATTGATTGCCCCCGACGAAACCACTTACGCCTACCTGATGGGTCGCCCGATGGCCCCCAAGGGCGGCAACTGGGAAGCCGCCGTGAGCTATTGGAAGTCGCTGGCGACGGACGACGGGGCGACCTTTGATAAAGAAATCAGCCTCGACGCCTCGAGCCTGATCCCGCAGGTAACCTGGGGCACGTCACCCGAAAACGTCCTGCCGATTTCCGGCGTCGTTCCCGACCCGGCCGACGAAGCCGATGAAGGCAAACGCAACGCCATCACCCGGTCGCTCGAATACATGGGGCTGGAAGCCGGAACGCTGCTTGAAGACATTGCCGTTGACCGGGTCTTCATCGGCTCGTGTACGAATGGCCGCATCGAAGATTTGCGCGCCGCCGCCGCCGTTGCCAAGGGCCGTAAGGTCGCAAGCGGCGTCGGTGCCATGGTCGTGCCCGGTTCCGGTCTGGTCAAGGAACAGGCCGAACAGGAAGGCCTCGACGTTATATTCCTTGAGGCTGGATTTGAATGGCGTGACGCGGGCTGCTCCATGTGTCTGGCCATGAACGCCGACAAACTGGAACCCGGCGAGCGCTGCGCCTCGACCTCGAACCGTAATTTCGAAGGCCGTCAGGGCCGTGGCGGGCGGACCCATCTGGTCGGTCCCGAAATGGCCACCGCCGCCGCCATCACCGGCAAACTGACCGATGTGCGCAAGTTAGTGGAGCAAGGCTAATGGATAAATTCGATAAACTGACCGGCGTCGCGGCACCCTTGGCGATGATCAACATCGATACCGATATGATCATCCCCAAGCAGTTCCTGAAAACCATTAAGCGCACCGGTCTCGGCAAGAACCTGTTTTTTGAGATGCGTTATGACGACGATGGCAACGAGATCGCTGACTTCGTCCTCAACAAACCGGCCTACCGTAATGCTGAAATCCTGGTCGCCGGCGATAATTTCGGCTGCGGCTCTTCGCGCGAACATGCGCCGTGGGCGATTCTCGACTTCGGCATTCGCTGCGTGATTTCCACGGACTTCGCCGACATCTTCTATAACAACTGCTTCAAGAACGGCATTCTGGCGATCAAGTTGCCGCAGGAAGATGTCGATAAGTTGATGGACGACGCCCAGCGCGGTGCCAACGCGACGCTGAGCATCGATCTGGAAAATCAGAAAATCAATGGTCCCGATGGCGGCGAAATTTCCTTCGACATTGACCCGTTCCGCAAGCACTGCCTGCTTAACGGTCTCGACGATATCGCCCTGACCATGGAAAAGGCCGACAAGATCACCGCCTTTGAAGAAAAAACTAAAGCCAGCCAGCCTTGGCGCTAATTCCACAATAGAAAGACCTAAAGCTTATGTCCGCCAATAAGAAACTCCTGATTCTCGCCGGTGACGGCATTGGCCCCGAAGTGATGACGCAGGTTGCCCGCGTTACCGACTGGATGGCGAAAAAACGCAGCGTCAGTTTCGACGTCAGTGAAGGCCTGGTCGGCGGCGCTTGTTACGATGCCCACGGCAGTGCGTTGACCGACGAAACCATGGCCGACGCCATGGCCGTCGATGCGGTTATGCTCGGCGCGGTCGGCGGCCCTAAGTGGGACGATGTGGCGCGCCAACATCGCCCGGAAGCGGGGCTTTTGCGTCTGCGCAAGGAAATGGACCTGTACGCCAACCTGCGCCCGGCGATTGTTTTCGACGCGCTGGTCGAAGCCTCGACCCTGAAGCCGGAAGTGGTTCAGGGTCTGGATATCCTGATCCTGCGCGAACTGACTGCGGGGGTCTACTTCGGCGAACCGCGCGGCATCGAAACGTTGCCTGACGGCAGCCGTCGCGGTTTCGATACCCAGGTCTATACGGAAAGCGAAATTGTCCGCATCGCCCGCCTCGGCTTCGAGATGGCGCAAAAGCGCGATGGTCGCTTAACCTCGGTCGAAAAAGCCAACGTCATGGAATCCGGCGTCTTCTGGCGCCAGGTCGTC
>CBFDEA010000431.1:0-2470 GCA_965603695.1 uncultured Rhodospirillaceae bacterium
AGGTCTTCGCCGATTAATTCCGCTTCGGCGGCATGCCCGGCACGACCGAGGGCCAGGCGACAAGATGCCAAGGCGGTGCGGTGGCGGTGCAGGGTCGGCCCGGCCCCGGCCCCGGCCATGCGGCTGGCCGCCTCTTTTTGCAAGGCGTCGAGCAGGGCGTCGAAGCCTGTGCCGGTTTTCGCCGACAGGGGGTATGCCGGGCGGCCTGCTATTTGATCGGGCAGGGGGGTTCTCACAAGATCGCACTTATTGAGGACGACAAGGCTATCGTCGTCGATCAGTTCCACTGTCAAGGCGTCGAGCCCGTGCGCCGTGTCCAGATCCGTGGCGTCAAACACCGCCAGCTTCATATCCGCGTCCCCGGCCCGCTCGCGCGCCCGCCGCACCCCTTCGGTTTCGATGCTGTCCCTGGCCTGACGCAAGCCCGCCGTGTCGGCGGCGATGACCGGGTAGCCGCCCAGGTCGAGATGCACGTCGATGACGTCGCGCGTCGTCCCGGCGATATCGCTGACAATTGCCGCGTCGCGCCTGGCAAGCCGGTTAAGCAGGCTCGACTTACCGGCATTTGGCGGCCCGACAATGGCCAGATAAAGTCCCGCCCGCAGGCGCTCGCCGCGCTTTCCATCGTCAAGATGGGCGGCGATTTCCAGGTCCAGCGCGGCGGCAATGGCCAGCGCCTCGCCGACCAGATCGTCGGGAATATCTTCATCGGAAAAATCGATATCGGCTTCCGTCAGGGCCTGCGCCCGGATCAGGCGTTGCCGCCATGATTCATATAAACGGCCCAATTCGCCGCGGGACTGGCGTTGAGCCTGGCGGCGCTGAGCCTCTGTTTCGGCGTCGATGAGGTCGGCCAGGCCCTCGGCGGCGGTCAGATCGAATTTATCATTGTCGAAGCCCCGGCGGCTGAATTCCCCGGCCTCGGCAGGGCGCAGCCCCGCTAATCCGGCGAGTGCCGCGAGCACCCCGCCGATCACCGCCGGGCCGCCATGGATATGCAGTTCGACGACGTCCTCGCCGGTGAAGCTGGCCGGGGCCGGAAACCACAAGGCGAGACCATCGTCGAGGACGACGGCTGTATTCTCGGGATCGCGAAGACTGACCCTGGTCGCCTGACGCGGCATGGGCAGATCACCACCGCAGAACCGCTTCAAGGCATCGCCGGCAGCCGGGCCAGACAGTCGGATGACGGCGATCCCGGCGCGACCGGCACCGCTGGCCAGAGCGAAAATGGTATCATCAATGGCCATATTGATAAGAAACCACTATTTGTCTTTTCCCTGATTCATTTGCGAAAAGAACATTTTCTGCATTTGCTCGAAGCTTTCCATGCCGGCAGGCAGCCAGGTCTTGAACAAGGCATCCGGGGTCATTGAGTCGAGGCCGTCTTTCATGCGCTGCTCGACTTCGGCCATCATCGCCTTTTGCATGGGCTGAACGTCGGGCAGCCCCAAAAAGGTGCGGGCTTCCTCTGGCGTGCAGTCGATATCGAAGGTCACTTTCATGGGCTTTCACTCCTTATCGGTTATTTAGGCTTGTTTCTTCACCCGTAACACACAAAATGTAAATCACAAAAAGCTGATATAAGAGAGCCCCAATGAGCCACAACCGGTTAGACCAGGAAACCAGCCCGTATTTGCTACAACACCGCGCGAACCCAGTGCACTGGCGACCATGGGGCGAGGCCGCGCTGGCGGCGGCGCGGCAGGACAACAAGCCGATCCTGCTGTCCATCGGTTATTCGGCCTGCCACTGGTGCCACGTCATGGCTCATGAAAGCTTCGAGGACGAAAGCATCGCAGGGGTCATGAACGATCTCTTCATCAACATCAAGGTCGACCGGGAAGAACGCCCGGACCTGGACGTCATCTACCAATCGGCACTGGCGCTGATGGGTGAGCAGGGCGGTTGGCCGCTGACCATGTTCCTGACCCCGGACGGTGAACCGTTCTGGGGCGGTACCTACTTCCCGGCGACACCGCGTTATGGACGCCCGGCGTTTCCCGATCTGCTCAAACAAATTTCGCAAACTTATGATACCCAGCAGGAGCGTATCGCCGAAAGTGTCGGGGCGATGAAGGCGGCGCTTGAACAATTATCGAAACCGGCCGGTGGACCGGGGCTGAATTTCGCCGTCCTCGATGAGGCCGCCAGCCTCGCCCAGGCCGCGACAGATACCGTCTGGGGCGGCACCCAGGGGGCGCCGAAGTTCCCACAAGTCAGTTTTTTTCAATTTCTCTGGCGCTCATCCTTGCGCACCGGCAAGCAAAACTACGCCACCAGTGTGACGCTTTTGCTCGAGCGCATGTGCCAGGGCGGTATCTACGATCACATCGGTGGCGGCTTCGCCCGCTATTCCACCGACGAGGTCTGGCTGGCCCCGCATTTCGAGAAAATGCTCTACGACAACGCCCAGCTGATTGAGCTGATGGCCGACGTTTGGCGGATCACCCAAGACCCGCTGCTCGAG
>CBFDEA010000432.1:0-2448 GCA_965603695.1 uncultured Rhodospirillaceae bacterium
GCCTATGTCTGTTCCGCCGGGACCTGTGGGCTGCCGCTAACGACCCCTGCAGATTTGCAAAAAGCACTGGCCGTGGCACCATAAATGGCGCTCGGCCTAAAACTTTTCCTTTTGCCGCATGAATTCGGCGGCCATGTCACGGACCCGCTTCATCATCAGCTTCATGACCCCCTGCATGGTCGGGTCCATGGTCTCCAGCCGGTTATGAAAAGCGTCACACGAAATGCGGATCGCCGTCACCTCGCTTATGGCGACCGCCGAAGCCATGCGCGGACTGCCGTCGGCAAGCGCCATCTCACCGATAATTTCGCCTTTCTTCAACTCCGCCAAGGTATGCGGGTTACTGCCGCGTACGCCCTTGCGGATCGCGACCGTCCCTTCGGTAATCATATAGGCCCCGTCACCAGCTTCACCTTCCTCGAAAATGACCTGATTAACGACGAATTTAACTTTTTCAAATTCCGTGTTTTCGCCCGCGCCGCCCATGCTGCCCCCCCCTGTTTGTTCGATCCGCCGAGTATAGGCGACAAATTATGATGGCGGCGTTAAAATGATAACCATGAATTTCATCTCCTTTGCCAGCCCGCTCGGACCCCTGACCCTGTTCGCAGACGAGACAGCCCTTGTAGCCGTTGAATTTGGTCAAGGGCCGGACAGTGCGGACTCAGCCCTTCTGCAGGAAACCAGGGCGCAACTTAGCGCTTATTTTGCCGGCAATCTTGAAGTTTTCGACCTGCCGCTAAACGCCCAGGGGACCGCCTTTGAAAAATCTGTATGGCGACTCATGAGTGAAATTCCCTATGGACATACACGTAGCTACGGCGATCTGGCTTATGATCTGGACAGCGGCCCGCGGGCTGTCGGTGGTGCTTGCGGAAAGAACCCCATAGCGATTATTGTGCCCTGTCATCGGGTCCTTGCCAGCGGCGGCAAAATTGGCGGCTATAGTGGCGGCGGCGGCCCCGAAACAAAAATTTCACTCCTGCGCCTGGAAGGCGTCGATCTTTAAACATTCAGACAATCGATAGGATTTTCAACATGACCAAGGCCATCCGCATTCATGAGACCGGCGGACCGGAAGTTCTCAAATGGGAAGACGTTGAGGTCGGCGCGCCGGGACCGGGCCAGGCCCGTATCCGCCATACCGCCGTCGGCCTGAACTACATCGATATTTACGGACGCACTGGGCTTTACCCGATGCCATCGTTGCCGCATGTCCTGGGCATGGAAGGGGCCGGTATTGTCGAGGCCATCGGCGACGGCGTCAGCGACGTCGCCCCCGGTGACCGGGTTGCCTACGTGATCGCGCCTCCCGGTGCATATTGCGAAGAACGCCTGGTCCCCGCCGACCGTCTGATCAAGCTGCCCGACGCCATTTCAGAAGACACGGCGGCGGCGATGATGTTGCAGGGCATGACCGCCCAGTACCTGTTGCGCCAGACCTATAAGGTCAAGGCCGGTGACAGCATCCTGATCCACGCCGCCGCCGGCGGTGTCGGCCTGATCGTTTGCCAATGGGCCAAACATTTGGGCGCGACGGTTATCGGCACCGTCGGCAGCGACGAAAAAGCGGCACTGGCGAAAGCCCATGGTTGCGATCATGCGATTGTCTATACCCGCGAGAATTTTAAAGACCGGGTCAAAGAAATCACCGATGGCGCAGGCGTCAACGTGGTCTACGATTCCATCGGCAAGGACACCTTCATGGACTCACTGGATTGCCTGAAACCACTGGGTATGATGGTCACCTTCGGGAACGCCACCGGCCCGGTCGCCGATTTTCCACCGGGACTGCTGGGACCGAAGGGCTCGCTGTTCCTGACCCGCCCAACCCTGTTTACCTACATCGCCAAGCGTGACGATCTGATGGCCATGGCGGCCGAACTGTTCGAAGTCGTCTCTTCCGGCGTGGTCAAGGTCGAGATTAACCAGACTTACGATCTGAAAGACACGGCCCAGGCCCACGCCGATCTCGAAAGCCGCAAAACCACCGGCTCGACGATCCTCAAGCCCTGATCGATTCGGCTAAGAAACAAAAAAGGCCGGAGCCCTTTGCAGGGTTCCGGCCTTAATTTTTGATCGAAGTGGCTTTACGGGGTGATTTTCGGCTGCACTGTCTGCAACATCTGCAGCGACTGCCCCATCTTCGTCATGTTATTGGTCTTGTGGCCATCATCATGGACGGCCATTCCGGCCATGAGGTCTTTCAGCAAAATATCTTTTTGCCCGGCACTCAGGTGCTGGTTGCTTTCCAGTGCCTTGAGTGCGGCCGGAAAATCTTCGGTGCCGCTGCACGCCAGGGCACTATTTGAAGAGGCCACAACGAACGACGCCACAATTAAGAAAAATCTCATAGAAAACCTCATGGAAAATCTCCTAGCTGTTCATTGAGTCGAAGAAATCGTCATTGGTCTTGGAATCCTTGAGCTTGCCGTTAAGGAACTCCAT
>CBFDEA010000433.1:0-2444 GCA_965603695.1 uncultured Rhodospirillaceae bacterium
AATAGCCAGGCCCAAACAGCGGCTGCGCGCCAGGTCCGCTGGGAAATCTGGCGCTGAATGCGGTCACGCATATCAATAAAGGCGGCGGCGGCCTGGCGCACTTCCGTCGCCCCCTCGGGATTGAACAGCGGCGCGTCGCGACCCTTGCCGAATTCATCGGCGGCTTCGGCAAGACGGCGGATCGGCTTGACCTGATTACGCATGAAAATTGTCGCCACGGCGAACAACACCAGCGAGCTGCCGACCATCCACATGACGAACACATAGGTCGTCGAGCTGAACAGACGTTTGCGCGAGGTGACGACATGCAGCACCCCTTCGGAAAGCTGTACATCGATAATGACATGGCGCTTGAGACTTTCCGAATCGATATAAAATGGCCGCCCCACCCCTTCGCGCAAGGCCTTGAACAGCGTTTCTTCCATCTTTCCCGAGACCATTGATTGAGAGCTGGGAATGATCTCGCCTTCTTTGAAGCTGATCAACATGTTCATGTTTTCGGTCGAAAGACCGAATATCCCATCGAGATTCTGTTTGTCGGGATCTTGCCGCATCAAATCGATGACCGTGGCGATGTCACCGGCAACGCTGCGCGACAGCGTCAGCGATACCTTGTGCCAGTGGCTTTCATAGAAAATCAGCGCGGCAATCACCTGCAAGATGACCAACGGCATGACGATAATCATCAATGATCTGCCAAGCAGACTTTTGGGCAGCAAGTGTTTGATTATGGATATTTTCATATTAATCCGGACGCAACACGTAGCCTTTGCCACGTACCGTCTGCAAATAATTCGGAAGTTTTGGATCGCGTTCTATCTTACGACGAAGGCGCGTGACCTGCACGTCGATGGCGCGCACACCGCCGCTGGCACCGGTAAGTTCGGTCAGGTCTTCGCGGCTCAACACCGCGCCGGGACTGGCCGCCAGCACTTTCAGCAAGGCCGCCTCGACATCGGTCAAACGGATAATGACACCGTCCCGGAGCAGTGCTTCCTTGGCCTGGTTGTAGACCACATCACCGAGACTGACTTCAACGGGTGCAACCACCGGCGCCGGGACACGGCGCAGGATCGCGTTGATCCGCAGCAACAGCTCGCGCGGCTCGAAGGGTTTGCTCAAATAGTCATCGACGCCGCTCTCCAGGCCATCGATACGATCCTCGGCCTCCCCCATGGCGGTCATCATGAGGATAGGCTCCGTGCTTGTTTTGCGTAAAGAAGCGGCGAAATCCAGACCGCTTTCCCCCGGCATCATGCGGTCCAGGACCAAAAGATCGAAGGTCAGGGCCTTAAGGCGTTCGCGGGCATCATTGGCGTCGGCGGCGCTTGACACCCAGAAGCCGTTATCGCTGAGAAATTTGCGCAGCAGTTCGCGCAGACGATCATCGTCGTCGATCACCAGAATATGGGGCAGTTCGCTATCCATGTTTGTCGGCCCCCAAGTCTCCGCACATAATGACGGATTCGACTATACCATCCTCAGTCCGCGCCGCTAACCCGTTGCCGGTCCTTCTCGTTAATAATACCGCGCAGAACGTCCCTGAAGCCTTTTTGCCCGTCCGCCTCGACGCCGGCGAAGGCGCTGGCGATGCGTTCGGCCTGACGGGTCGTCAGCAAGGCCTCGAGTTTATCGCCTTTGTCGAGAAGGTAAAGCAAACGACGGCGGCCATCATCTGCGTCCAGGCGCTGCTCGATGAACCCCTCATCGACCAGTTGCCGCAAAACCCTGGCCAGGCTCTGCTTGGTGATTTGCAGGATATCGAGAAGCTGGCTGACGGTGATCCCCGGATTGCGACCGACAAAATAAATCACCCGGTGATGGGCGCGCCCGAAACCATATTCGCCAAGGATGGCATCCGGCTCGGCGGTGAAATCCCGGTAGGCGAAGAACAAAAGTTCAATGGCCTGACGCAGGTCTTCCATTTGCTCTGGCTCAAGCGCAGAGATTTCTTTTTGGCCTGGGGTCTGCGCTGCGCTCATCATTGGCCTCGAATGGTCCTGCTAAAATATACGTCAGTCTTATTGACATATATGCCCTATCCTGTTAACAAACGCAAGATACTTTTGTTTTACTTTGCTTTTTGGGAAGATAATTTCATGTCAGCACCTTCTTTCGACGATCGCGACGGCCTGATCTGGCTCGATGGTGAACTCATTGACTGGCGCGAAGCCAAACTTCATGTCC
The DNA here is from genome assembly GCA_965603695.1 of uncultured Rhodospirillaceae bacterium. GTDB lineage: Bacteria > Pseudomonadota > Alphaproteobacteria > Rhodospirillales > JABHCV01 > JACNJU01. Next base: position 2,188 of record CBFDEA010000433.1, read on the forward strand.
TCAGTCACGCCCTTCACTACGCATCATCGGTGTTCGAAGGGGTGCGGTGTTACGGCGGCAACATCTTCAAGCTGAATGAGCATTCCCAACGGCTGATCGATTCGGCGGCGCTGCTCGGTTTCAAAATTCCCTATTCCCTGGAACAGATCAATAACGCCTGCCTCGAGACCATCAAGGTCAACAACATCGTCGACGGTTACCTGCGCCCGGTCGCCTGGCGGGGCAGCGAAATGATGGGTGTCTCGGCGCAGGACAAC
>CBFDEA010000434.1:0-2441 GCA_965603695.1 uncultured Rhodospirillaceae bacterium
ACGCGGGTGGCCTGAAGTGCGCCATCCTCTCCAATGGATCGCCGAAAATGCTCAACGCGGCAGTCTCTAACGCCGGTATTTCCGACTTGCTGGTCGACAGTTATTCCGTCGATCAACTCGGCATCTACAAACCGACACCGAAAGTTTACCAGATGGCCGTCGATGGCCTCGGCGTTCCGGCGGAAAGGATCTCCTTTATGTCGTCGAACGCCTGGGACGCGGCGGCGGCGGCCAATTTCGGTTTCCGGGTGGTCTGGGTCAATCGCTTCGGCCAGAAGAAAGAACGTCTGCCGGGAACCCTTGAGCATGAAATCACAAACTTAAGCGATCTACCGTCTCTCCTGGGCTTGTAAGCTTGTTGGATACACTGCCCAGCGCGACGGATGTCCGTAGTGCCGCATTGGTCATCGAAGGCCATGCCCACAAGACGCCGTTGCTGGAATCATCAATGTTGAACGAGCGGCTTGGCATGCGTCTGCTGGTCAAGCCCGAAACCCTGCAACGCACCGGCTCGTTCAAATTTCGCGGTGCCTACAACCGGATTTCCCGGATCCCCAAGGGTCAGCGTGGTGGTGGTGTCGTCGCTTACTCCTCGGGCAATCACGCCCAGGGGGTCGCGGCGGCGGCGCAAATGCTTGGCCTGCCTGCCTTGATTGTCATGCCGAAGGACGCCCCGGATATCAAAGTCGCCAATACCCGCGCCTATGGGGCCGAGGTCGTCTTCTACGACCGCTTTGGCGAAAACCGTGAGGAAATCGCCGGAAAAATAGTCGCAGAGCGCAAGGCGACGCTTATCCGCCCTTATGACGATCCGCTGATTATTGCCGGTCAGGGAACCGTTGGCCTGGAAATGGCCGGGCAGGCCAGGGAGTTGGAGGCAACACTGGACGCGGTCTTATGCCCGTGTGGCGGCGGTGGCCTGGTCGGCGGCACGGCGTTGGCTTTGGCGTCTGAAACTCCGCAGACGAAAATTTACAGTGTCGAGCCCGTCGGTTTCGACGATACGGCGCGCTCGCTGGCAGCCGGTGAACGCCTGTCAAACGAACCTGGGGCGACATCTTTTTGCGACGCGCTGCTGACCCCTGAACCGGGCGAACTGACATTCAAAATCAACGCCCGCTTGCTTGCCGGGGGACTACGGGTGAGCGATGACGAGGTCAGTGAGGCCATGCGGGTGGCCTTTAAATACCTGAAACTGGTCGTCGAACCCGGCGGCGCTGTGGCCTTGGCAGCGGTGCTGTCAGGACAATTCGAGGCTAAGGGAAAAACCGTCGGCGTTATTTTATCGGGCGGCAATGTTGATAGCGACACCTATCGCGCGGGACTTAAAGGGTAGTCAGAATACCCACCCTGCGCAGAAGAAAATCAGCTTCCGCTGGCGATCTTTACACTATCGCCGTTGGCGGCTTTCTCAGGCGCAGCGGGAGCCGCCCCGCCTTCAATCAGGTTAATCTTGCCACCTTCAGCCAACTGTGAAGAGGTCATACGCTTGCACAAGCCTTCAAGGAAGGCGCCGGTTTCGATAGACAGGTCTTCGTGCAGGATATCGCCGATGACGTGGGCCGTCTTGGCCAGGATGACGCTACGGGCCTTGATCTGGCCATTGACATTGCCATGCACACGCACGGTATCGGAAAAAATCTCGCCTGTGATATTGGCAGTTTTGCCGATCAGCAAAGTCTTGGTGCGGATGTCGCCGACGATGGTGCCATCAACCTGAATTTCACCGTTACTGTTCAGATCACCGGTGATTTTAAGATCGGCACTGATGATCGATGGAACGGATGGCTTAATTGGCGCCAGCGGCTTTTGTTCGCCGGGTGTTGGTTTATTTTTATTATTCCTGGAAAACATAGCGTCCGGCCTTAAAAAATTTCAATGGGTTCATGCTTCTGCCTTTGAAGATGACCTCGTAATGGAGATGGGCCCCAGTGCTGCGCCCGGTTGATCCAAGCAAACCGACTTTATCACGGAAATTGACCAGCTGTCCCTTTTTCACGAGAATTTTGTTCAAATGGCCGAAGCGGGTCTTAAGTCCGGCACCGTGATCGATCTCGATCATCTTGCCAAATTTACCATTCCAACCGGCAACCTTACCCGGGGCGGCGACATAAACAGGCGACTTGAACGGCGAGGCCATGTCCAGGCCATAGTGGGCTGCCCATTTGTTGTTGAGCGGATCACGGCGTTTGCCGAAGGTGCTGGTCACACGGTAAGACGTCAGCGGCGGTGCCATCGGCAGTCTGCGCATGATGTTCTGCAGGCCTTCGCTATGTTGCAAATGCTGCTCCAGATCGGTCAATCCGGCTTTCAGTTTACTGGCGGATTTGCCGTCCGGTTTAGCGGCGATAAACGGTCCGCCCTGGCCTTTTGGGGTGGCCGTATCTGCCTTGACAAGTTTATCAACGTCGAGACCGGCCATATCGACGACCCGTTGCATG
>CBFDEA010000435.1:0-2426 GCA_965603695.1 uncultured Rhodospirillaceae bacterium
CCTGAGGCGATTTTTCCGCAAACAAGGTGAAGAACGGGTTGTTTGTCGAGCATGCGCGGATCACCAAGATCAGGGAGGAGAGAAGGGGGACGTTAGTTGGCGAGGCCCTTTGAAAGCACGTAATGGCCGTCGCTGAAGCCATCGAAGATTTCGTCGGCGTTGGGGTGGGAGACCGGCTCGCCGGACTCGTCGGGCAACAGGTTCTGCTCCGAGACATAGGCGATGTAGGGGCCTTCTTCATTTTCCGCCAGCAGGTGGTAGAACGGCTGGTCTTTCTTCGGGCGCACGTCGGCAGGGATAGACAGCCACCATTCCTCGTCGTTATCGAAGACCGGATCGACATCGAAAATGGCACCGCGGAACGGATAGATGCGATGGCGCACAAGCTCTCCGATGCGGTAGCGGGCGGTTTTGATCGACGTCTCGTTGTGGTTCATGGTTTCGTCTTCTGGTTGTCTTGTTCTGTGAATAAGTTAATTTGGGCGCAGACCTTCCATTTGGCAAGTCCCGGACTACATAATATCGTGTATTCAACTTTTTCATAGTTACAAAGGTTATTGGCTTATGAGTTATCATTTTTCCACGATCATTGCGTCTGCCTCTTTTGACGACGCCATCGACACCGTCACCGCCGCGCTCAAGGAAAAAGGCTTCGGCGTGCTGACGACGATCAATGTCCAGAAGGCGATGAAGGAAAAAATCGACAAGGATATCAATCCCTACACCATTTTGGGGTCGTGCAATCCGGGTTATGCCTACAAGGCATTGCAGGCGGAAAACAAGATTGGCACGATGCTGCCGTGCAACGTCGTCGTTCAGCAGCTTGACGACGGCTCTTTTGAAATCTCCGCCGTCGATCCCATGGCCTCCATGCAGGCCATCGAAAACCCGGCCCTGGGTGATGTTGCGGCAGAAGTTCGCACGATGCTGCAGGATGTCATAAACGGTTTGTAGGAAAACATGAAGGCAACCTCTGAGAAACTTTCGCCGCCGCAACCGCAAGACTTCGGCCTTGATGCCGCGGATGTGCCGGGCGATGTTCTCGAGACGATTAAATTGGGGGATTTAAGTATTCCCAAGCGCTTGTCGCCGACCCTTAGTTGGGGCCTGGGCTTAAGTGTTGCCGTGCCGCTGGCCCTGTGGACAGTATGGGGGCTGGTCGAACGTATCGACTCACAGCTCATGGGGATCACCTTCGGGGTGTTCTCCGGCATCGTCGTTTTCCAGCTTGCCGTATCGGTGGTGCCGCTTTGTATCGAAGTCGGTTTGCGCGGGCTTGGCCTTCTGGTCGATGAAATATCTTCATACTTCAGCGACAAGGCGCGTGCTAAAATAGCCTATCGCAAGGCCTTGCACGCCTATCGCGACGAACTGGCCCGGGGAGGATACGACCGGTAATAAAGAATAAAGTAGTTGGCTGTAATCTTTGCCTTAAGTGACAAAGAAGGAACGTTTAAACGTGGCTGTTGTCGGTGAAAATGAAAATGATTTGGCGCCCCCGCAGGCCGAGGGACGTCCGCAGTTGCCTGATTACGATCCCAACAACCCGCCGCCCGAAGAACAGGCTCATCCTTCGGCCCAGCAGCGCGCCGATTTTGTCGTCAAGCGGCTCGAGCAATTCATCCGTGAAGGCCGCACCATTGCCGAGGGAATGTCGCTCAAGCAATGGATGGATATGGCCCGCTTCGAAGTCTTCAACGCCCTGATTGCCGCAGAAAATGCCCATGGCGATGACGAAGTTGTTACCAAGCGGCTGTTATTTACGGTCGCTGCGGCACTGACGACCATCGGTTTTTGGGGCGTGCTGTTCGCCTATGACAAGGTACAGTATTTGGTCGTCGCCATTATTTTCGGCATTACCGGGATCATCTTGCTGGCCATCGTCGGCGAGTGGCGGTTGATGAAATACTTCCGTCGCCATCAGGCCCGCCAACGGGTGAAATCCCTGCACCGGGTCGAAGACCTGACGCGCCGTATCAAGCGCATGGAAAAAGAATTAAAAGAAGAACATCGCGCCCTGCAGAGCAAGCTGAAGCGAAATTACGACCGGGCGCGCGAAGATATCCTTAGTAATCTTGAGGATAAAGCCTCTTAAAAACAGCTTTATAGACCTTGCGTCGGGGATTATGGTGCGGCAAACGCCTCCCGAACACTAAAGGATTAAAGCTCATGCCCGTTTATCGCTCACGTACTTCCACACATGGCCGCAACATGGCTGGCGCCCGCGGGCTTTGGCGCGCCACGGGGATGACCGATAATGATTTCGGCAAGCCGATTATTGCCGTCGTCAACTCGTTCACCCAGTTCGTGCCGGGACACGTTCACTTAAAAGATCTGGGCCAGATGGTCGCCCGCGACATTGAAGCCGCCGGTGGCGTCGCCAAGGAATTCAACACCATCGCCGTCGATGACGGCATCGCCATGGG
>CBFDEA010000436.1:0-2406 GCA_965603695.1 uncultured Rhodospirillaceae bacterium
CATCAGCAACTTCCTGCTGTGGCAGCTTGCCTACGCCGAATTCGTATTCCTCGATACGTTATGGCCGGATTTCTCAAAACAGGATTTCGATCAGGCGATCTCGACATATCATGGCCGCGACAGACGTTTTGGCGCGACCAGTGACTGAATTTCGCCATAAAAATTTACTTATCAGGATTGTCACGGCGCTGGCAATGATCCCACCCGTCCTAGGCATTACGTATCTGGGATTTCCCTATTTCAATATTCTGATTGCTGCCGCCATCGCCGCAATGGCCTGGGAATGGTCTTGCATGGTCGGTGGCGGGCGCTTCGGTTACCAGGGATGGCTATTGGCCATTGGTTTGCTCGTGGCAATCGTTGCCGCCTCAATGGGCGCTTACATCCATGCTTTATTGGCCTTGGCATTGATCGGGGTTTTGCTTATCGCCATTTCCGAATTCATGAGGCTGACTGTCAAACTGCCCATACATTCAGAAGAAAAGTCGTTTCATTCAGAAGAAATGGACCAGGCGGTCAGGGCCAAAGCTGCCTTGTGGATGGCCTCTGGCGCCTTTTACATCGGTATTCCCTGCGTCTCCCTGATCTGGATCAGGAGCGACTGGGATAACGGAATGTTGGCGGTTATCTGGTTGCTGGTCCTGGTCTGGTCCGCCGACAGTGGCGCATACGCCGCCGGGCGCTTGATCGGCGGTCCGAAAATGGCACCCGGAATTAGCCCTAATAAAACCTGGGCCGGTCTCGCTGGCTGCGTTGTTGCTGCCGCCGTTGCCGGTGTCGGTGTCGCCCATTTTGCCGGCTTAGACGGATATATGAAAATCGAAGCGGCGCTTGTCAGTGGCTTGGTGGGAATGTTGTCGCAGGGTGGAGATCTTGTCGAATCGGCATTTAAACGTCACTTCGGGGTCAAGGATTCAAGCCATTTGATCCCCGGCCATGGTGGCGTGCTTGACCGTGTCGATGCGCTTCTGGCGGCGGTGGTCGCTGCCGCCTTGATCAACCTGACAAGCAAGGTCACTTTGGGGTCATGAACACACCCGGTCCCTATTCACAGACGGCGGTTAACCCGCAAGAACACGTCAGATCTATTTCCATTCTCGGCTCAACTGGGTCGGTCGGCAGTAATACCGTCGATCTTGTCATGCGCAATCCGGAACGTTTCAACGTCGAGGCGCTCAGCGCCAACCGCAATGTTCAATTGCTGGCCGAACAGGCGTTGGCCCTCAATCCCAGTATTGCCGTGGTTGCCGACCCGGACTGTTACGGTGACTTGAAGGACGCCCTTTCGGGGTCTGGCATTGAAGTCGCGGCAGGCCCCGGCGCCATTATTGAAGCGGCGATGCGGCCATCGGAGTGGGTGATGGCCTCTATCGTCGGCACGGCGGGCCTTGAGCCTACGCTCAAGGCCATCGAGCGCGGCGCTATTATCGGCCTGGCCAACAAGGAATGTCTGGTTTCTGCCGGTGAAGTTTTGATCAACAAGATCAATCGTCATGGGGCGACAGTGATTCCGGTCGATTCCGAACACAGCGCAATTTTTCAGGTTTTTGATTTCGCTGACCCTGACAAAGTCAGCCGTATTGTTCTGACCGCTTCTGGTGGCCCGTTCCGCCAAAAAAGCCTGGAAGAAATGGCCTCGATGACGCCCAAGCAGGCGGTTGCTCACCCTAACTGGGATATGGGCGCGAAGATTTCTATCGATTCTGCGACGATGATGAACAAGGGCCTGGAATTGATCGAGGCCTTCCATCTGTTCCCGATTCGTGGAGATCAAATAGAAATCATTGTCCATCCGCAATCGGTGGTCCACAGCATGGTTGAATACGTCGATGGCTCGGTATTGGCGCAGATGGGAACCCCTGATATGCGAACCCCCATTGCCTACGCCTTAAGCTGGCCCCGGCGCATGGCAACGCCGGCACCGCGTCTGCACCTTGAAAAAATAGGCGATCTGACATTTCAGTCCCCTGACGAGGGCCGCTTTCCAGCCCTCAGGCTGGCCCGTCAGGCCCTTAAAAAGGGCGGAAATGCGCCAACAATCCTCAATGCCGCCAACGAAATCGCCGTCGAAGGCTTCCTTGCCGGAAAAATCGGCTTCCTTGAAATAGCCGCAAAGACTCTGGAGTCTGCACCGCATTTTGCGTTAGGAACCCTTGGTGATGTTCTTGACGCCGACGGTGGTGCCCGCGAAATCGCCAGAAGCCTTATTTGTAAATAACCCGAATCTTTGGATGGACTGAGTTACTTTGGATATTATTATCGATTACATTATTCCTTTTTTGGTCGTCCTGACCATTCTGGTCTTTGTCCACGAGATGGGGCATTTCGCTGTCGCCCGCTACAACAAGGTGCGGGTCGAGGTGTTCTCAATCGGCTTCGGCAAGGAACTGTTCGGTTTCAATGATC
>CBFDEA010000437.1:0-2404 GCA_965603695.1 uncultured Rhodospirillaceae bacterium
TGGGTGATCCCAAAGGGTGCGCCGAACAAAGCCGATGCGCTGAAGTTTGTCGCTTTCTCGACCGACACCAAGCGTAATGCCGCTCAGGCAAGCTGGATTTCTTATGGTCCGGTTCGCAAATCGGCAGCCCCGCTTGTTGGCAAACACGCCACGGCAGGCATCGACATGAAACCACACATGCCGACTGCTCCGGCTAACTTCAAGAATGCGCTGCAAAATGACTTCGCATTCTGGGCTGACCATGCTGACGAACTGAACGAAAAGTTCAATTCCTGGCTAGCCAAGTAAGACGAGTAAGTTAAACAGGTTGGGCCGGGGAAGGGCTCGCGTTTTTCCCCGGCCTGTCTGTTTTATTTAAAATTATTTTTTTAAGAATTTTATAAATCCACGTTTTTTTGGGGGTCCTATTGTGAGCAATCAAGTCATGGCGGCGGCGGATGCAGGCCCGGTTCTGGCAGCAGATGGGACTCTGCTAAAGGATCGCCTGAATAAAACCTTGCGTCGACGCAAGCTGATCGCTTCGGGGCTGGTCCTGCCCTTGGGTGCCTTCGTTTTCATTACCTTCATGTTCCCCATTCTCCTGATGCTTTTTAGAAGCGTCGATAACCCGATAGTCCATGAAAACCTACCGCAGACGATTGCCGTTCTGGAACATTGGGATGGCAAGGATGTTCCTGGCGAAGAGGCCTTTGCCGCTATGGTCGCCGATCTGGTGCAAGCGCGTAAGAGCAAAGAAATTGGCCGTGTTGCGACCCGCCTGAACTTCGAAATGAGCGGTGTGCGCAGCGTCATGACCGGCAGCGCCCGCAAGGCCAAGAATATGCAAGCGCCGTTCAAGGACGCCCTGATAGCAGCCAATGAACTGTGGGGCGAGCGCGAACTGTGGGTGACCATTAAACGGATGGGCCAACCCTATACGACTTCCCAGTATCTGGCCGCCGTGGATATGCGCTACGACGCTGATAACAACGTCGTCATGCAGGAAGAAGACCGTCAGATTTACGTTACGATTTTCGGACGCACCCTGTGGATCAGTTTCCTGGTGTCGGCGATGTGTCTGTTGCTCGGTTATCCCGTCGCTTACTTGCTGGCAACGCTGCCGCTGAAGTATTCCAACCTGTTGATGATTATGGTGCTGTTGCCGTTCTGGACATCCTTGCTGGTGCGCACCACGTCTTGGATCGTGCTGTTGCAAACCAACGGCGTCATCAATGACCTGATGGTGTGGACCGGGATCATCAGTGAAGATGGCCGCATACAGATGATCTATAACCAGATGGGGACGGTCATCGCCATGACCCACATCCTGCTTCCGTTCATGGTGTTGCCCTTGTACTCGGTGATGAAAACAATTCCGCCCAGCTATATGCGCGCCGCCCTGTCGCTGGGGGCAAACCCGGTGCGCGCGTTCGTGCGGGTCTATGCGCCACAGACCGTTCCCGGCATCGGCGCCGGGTCGCTATTGGTCTTCATTCTGTCGATCGGTTATTACATCACCCCGGCCTTGGTCGGTGGGCGTACCGGACAGATGATTTCCAACTTCATCGCCTTCCACATGCAGAAATCCTTGAACTGGGGGCTGGCCGCAGCTCTTGGCGGTATTCTGCTGGTCGGTGTCTTGTTCCTTTATTGGGCTTATTCGAAAGTTGTCGGTGTCGACAACATGAAATTGGGGTAGGGAACCATGCTGCCAAGTTACGCGGGACCACTTGAAACAACCTGGTACTACACCTTCAGGGTCATCTGTGGGTTAATCCTGCTGTTCCTGATCGCACCGATCCTTGTGGTCATACCTCTGTCGTTTAACGCCGAGCCTTATTTCTCCTTCACGCCGGGGATGCTGAGCTTCGATCCAGATGCTTTTTCCATGCGCTGGTATGAAGATATTATCAATAACAAGCAGTGGCTTCATTCGGCCAAGAACAGTATCATCATCGCTTTCTTTGCGACAATTATTGCGACAACCCTGGGCACCGTCGCCGCCTTGGGCCTGAGCCGCCCTGAAATGCCCTACCGTGGTGCCATCATGGGGTTGCTTATTTCGCCGATGATCGTGCCGCTGATTATTTCCGCCGCCGGCATGTATTTCTTTTATTCCGAGGTCGGCCTGACGCAAACCTATCTCGGGATTATTCTGGCCCACGCGGCACTCGGCACGCCGTTTGTGGTGATTACGGTGACGGCGACCCTGACCGGCTTCGATCAAAGCCTGATCCGCGCCGCCAATAATCTGGGTGCCAACGATACTTATACTTTCTTCAAGGTGACCATGCCGTTGATTATGCCGGCAGTCACCAGGGCGCCTTTTTGTGAGCCGACATTGATGGCACCGACTCCCGAAAGCAATGAATCAGGTCCATATTGTTACCTATCTTAATGCTGTTGAAACCTTTTGGGAAGTCAA
>CBFDEA010000438.1:0-2395 GCA_965603695.1 uncultured Rhodospirillaceae bacterium
CGTTGACGCGCCGCGGTTGCTTTGAATTCCGGCGGCGACGGGTTGAGCCCGTAGACAAGCTGCGGCTTGGGCGGCTCCAAAGCCGCAGGCACGCTCATCGCCATTTTCAAGACGGCCCCGGGCGGCGAGACGGTATAGGCCGCGACCCAGTCGATAAAACGCCTGGAATCCGCCGCCATCGGCGGCGTTGCAAGCTTTGTCAGGACGTCCCTGATCTTGTTTTCAGCAACAGTATGACTACCCCGCCGCCAAACCACGCCGTTTACTTCGCGTCGCCCCAACGGCACCCGGACGAAATCGCCATCGCCCAGGGTCATGCCCTCCGGGACCCGATAGTCGTACGCCGCAGGCAAGGGAAGCGCCAGAAGCACCGCGATATGTTGCCCAGGAAGATGACAGTGTTTTGCAGGAGACTCGGCCATAGGGTACACTTTACGCGAATCTGGTAGATGACAGGAACACCTGAAGATGAGTGGACTCAATAATGATGCCATCAGCGGCAACGGTGGCAACCTCAGTGAAGAGCAGATTGGCGAATTTCTCGCCGATAACCCGGACTATCTGGCCCGCAATCCCGATATTTTAAAAACCATGATGGCACCGGCCCGCTGGAGCGGTGATGGCGTCGCCGACATGCAGCAATTCATGCTTGAGCAATTACGCGGCGAAATCGACAATCTGCGCGACTGCGCCCAGGATGTCATCGAAACCAGCCGCACCAACATGTCCATACAGACCCGCACCCATACAGCCGTGTTGGCCCTGTTATCGGCGAGCAACTTCGACCAACTGGTCAGAGTCATTTCCGAGGACTTCCCCTTGCTGCTCGATATCGATGTGGTCACGGTCGGTTTCGAACCGGCCAACGTGCCGGGCACCGAGCTTATGTTGCCCGGCGTCAATCGGCTCCTTCCCGGCGATGTCGACCGCCACTTGGGCCCCGATCAGGATGTTGTCCTGATGCGCGATGTCGCCGACGATGGCGAGCTTTTCGGTGAAGGAGCGGGATTGGTCCATTCAGCCGCGCTGGCCAAGATCCGGCCCGGACACCGAACACCGACGGGCCTTATCGCCCTGGGTTCCAGGGGCAGCACTTTTTACCCCGGTCAGGGGACAGAGCTGATCGGATTTTTGGCCCGGGTTCTGGAACGGTGTATGGACAAATGTCTGGCGACAAAGGACTGAACCTTCTTAACGCCGAGCCGGGCCTCCTCGCGGCCATGGCAAACTGGCGCGACTGGCTGACCCACGAAAGACGCTGCTCGCGTCATACCCTTGATGCCTACGGGCGGGATCTGGGTGTTTTTCTGTCCTTCCTCAACAACCATCTGGGATTCCCCGCTGGCCTTGCTGATCTGGAAAAACTGAAAACCACGGATTTCAGAAGTTTTCTGGCGCGTCGCGCAGGCGACGGAATTTCCCGCGCCTCGATGGCGCGGGGACTATCGACGGTGCGCAATTTTTTCAGGTTTCTTGAGCGCCGCGGGCTTGCCCATAACGCCGCCATCGGGGGTGTCCGAACGCCGAAAATCCCAAAATCGGTGCCCAAGGCATTGACCGAGGAAGATGCCCTTGAGGCCGTTACGGCAATTGACGAGTTGGCCCTGGAGCCGTGGATTGGCAAACGCGACGTTGCCCTAATGACCCTGCTTTACGGCTGTGGCTTGCGTATTTCCGAAGCCCTGGAACTGAACCGCCACGAAGCGCCAAAAGGCGAGGCGATGATCATCACCGGCAAAGGCAACAAGCAGCGCGTCGTGCCCCTGCTTGGCATCGTCGTCGAAGCTGTCGATAGCTATATAGAGGCCTGTCCCTTTACTTTAGGCGCCGACGGCCCGCTGTTCGTCGGAGCCCGTGGCAAACGCTTGAATGCCGGGGTATTCCAGAAACAAGTGCGTAACCTTCGCCATTATCTAGGCCTGCCCGAAACGGCCACACCGCACGCCCTGCGCCACAGCTTCGCGACCCATCTGTTAAGCGGCGGCGGCGATCTGCGGACCATCCAGGAACTCCTCGGCCATGCCTCATTATCGACAACCCAGCGCTACACGGATGTAGACGCCGGCCACTTAAATGCCGTCTATCAGACGGCCCACCCACGCGCCAGGAACCGTTCCTAACGCTAGTGTCTTGAAACAACAGCCTTTAACTGTGTGCGTATAATACTACCTGTTTTTCAACGCCAGCCACCTATACTTTAGCATCTTATAAAGTAAGGGGAGGACGTCCAAATGAAGAGAATTATGCAAGCGGCCCTGCTGGTCATGGTCGCCATTAGTTTCAGTTTTGCCGACGCATCCGCCGCGTCGAAAGATAAATACAAACCGTTCGTTCTGGCCTCCAAAGGGGCCGGCACAATGGCCGCGAGCGTCGCCGAAGTCAGCGCCAAATTACA
>CBFDEA010000439.1:0-2392 GCA_965603695.1 uncultured Rhodospirillaceae bacterium
CTACAAGCGCGACCACCTCTACGTGGTGCTGATGACCTACGGCCTGATCCTGATCCTCAATGAAATGCAGAAGATCCTGTGGGGCAGTGATTTCTATAGCGTGCCGATCCCTGAAATCCTGTCCGGCTCGATCCCCATGGGCAATCAGGAATATCCCGTCTATCGACTGTTCGTCTCGTTGGTCTGCATGATCGTGGCGGCGGCTATGTATGTTGTTATCGGCAAAACCAAACTGGGCATGATGATCCGGGCCGGGGCCAGCAACCGGGAGATGGCATCGGCCCTGGGCATCAACATCAACCGGGTGTTCGCCATTGTTTTCAGCCTGGGGGCGGCCCTGGCCGGATTTTCCGGGATGATCGACGCGCCGCTCAGTTCGGTTTATCCGGGCATGGGCAACTTCATATTGATTATATCCTTCGTCGTCATCGTCATCGGCGGCATCGGCTCCATCAAGGGGGCCTTCGTCGGCGCCATGCTGGTCGGACTGGCCGATACCTTCGGCAAGGTGCTGGTGCCGGAATTTTCTTCCATGGTGATCTACGCCCTGATGGCGCTAGTTTTGCTGTGGCGACCGCAAGGTCTTTTTGGCAGGACGACTTAAATATAATGACCCATTCACGCCCCCTGCTCGTTTTCCTTTTTCTCGCAGTAGCCGGACTTTCCGCCTTCCCGTTGATTGGCGAAGAGTACTACCAAGGCCTGGTCATCCGCCTGATGATCATGGGCATCTTTGCCATGAGCCTGGACCTGTTGATCGGCTTCACCGGGCTGGTCAGTTTCGGCCACGCCGCCTTTTTCGGATTGTCGGGCTACCTGTTGGCCATCATCACCCCTGAGAGTGCGGCGGTCAGCATCTGGATTGCCTTGCCGTTCTGCCTGCTCGGTACCGCCTTGGCGGCGCTGATCATCGGCTGGTTCTCGGTGAGGACATCGGGCATCTATTTCATCATGGTTACCCTGGCCTTCGCCCAGATGTTTTATTACTACTTCAATGAAAATCAGGACCTGGGCGGATCGGACGGTATCTTTCTTTTCTACAAGCCGAGCGTCGCCATCGCCGACTTCCAGCTTCTCGACTTAGGCAATCACAACACTCTCTATTTTTTCGTCCTGGTCAGCCTGGTACTTTCCTATTTGTTGCTCTCGACCATCCTCAAAGCGCCTTTCGGTAAGGTTATTCGCGGCATTCAGGCCAACGAGGCGCGGACCCTGGCGCTCGGCTTCAACACCCAGAAATACAAACTGGCAAGCTTCGTCATCGCCGGAACCCTGGCCGGTTTTGCCGGTTTTCTCGAGGCCATCCACGGCGGCATCATGAGCCCGGCCCATCTCGGCTGGCATGAATCAGGAATCGCCATGATGGTTGTTATTCTGGGCGGCATGGGAACCCTGTACGGCCCCGTATTGGGGGCTTTCGCCATGGGCTTCCTGCAGGATTTCTTCCAGGAAATATGGAGCGACCATTGGCTGCTGCTGATGGGCATCTTCGTCATCGCAGTGGTCCTGTTCCTGCCCAACGGTATCGCCGGTTTGATCGCCAAACTGGAAGGTCGTAAGGGGGACGCGCCATGACCCAACCGCTTCTTTCGACCCGGGCTTTAAGCAAAAGTTTCGGCGGCCTGGTTGCCGTCGACAATGTCAGCATCGATTTCGAGGCGGCCAAGGTGCACGCCATTATCGGTCCCAACGGGGCTGGCAAAACGACGCTGATAAATTTGTTATCGGGCGATTTTCCACCCAGTAGTGGCTCTATCTCGTTTAAGGAACACGATCTGAGCGCGAAGAAGTCTTACGCCGTCTCGCAGCTCGGCATCGGGCGTAGTTACCAGAAGACCAATATTTTCCAGGAATTCACTTGTTTGCAAAATTGCTGGCTGGGGGCGCAGTCGCGGATGCCCACGTCCATGCGCTTCTTCAGGCCCGCCAAGGCTTACCTGCAAGTCCAGGAGCGCGCCGAACGGGCGCTCGAACTGTGCGGTCTTGGGCACCGTATCGAGACTGCTGCCTCGGCATTAAGTTACGGCGAACAACGCCAGCTTGAAATTGGCATGATGCTGGCCACCCAACCCGAACTGTTGCTGCTCGACGAGCCGCTGGCCGGCATGGGTACCGATGAATCCCAGCAAGTCGTCGCGCTGATTAAACGCCTGGCCGAAGATCACACGGTGGTTCTGATCGAACACGACATGGACGCGGTGTTTGCCGTCGCCGACGTCCTGACGGTGATGGTCAACGGCAAGGTTCTGGCGACCGGCAGCCCGCCGGAAATTCGCGCCAACCAGCAAGTACAAGACGCCTACCTGGGCAACGACGCGGGAGAGGACGCATGAATTCCGACGCCCCGATCCTCGAAGTCAGCGACCTGCACACCCACTACGGGGCCAGCCAC
>CBFDEA010000440.1:0-2388 GCA_965603695.1 uncultured Rhodospirillaceae bacterium
TTGTTCAGTCCTCGCGTCCGCTGCTGATCATTGCAGAAGACATCGAAGGCGAAGCCTTGGCCACTTTGGTCGTCAACAAGCTGCGTGGCGGCCTTAAAGTCTGTGCCGTCAAGGCACCGGGCTTCGGTGATCGCCGTAAAGCGATGCTTGAAGACATTGCCGTTCTCACCAACGGTCAGGTTATCAGCGAAGACCTCGGCATCAAGCTCGAGAACGTTACCCTCGACATGCTTGGCACTTCCAAGAAAATCCTGGTCTCCAAAGAAGAAACCGTTGTCGTCGAAGGCGCTGGCGCCAAAAAAGAGATCATGGCGCGTTGCAGCCAGATCCGTGCCCAGGCTGAAGAAACCACCTCCGACTACGACCGCGAAAAACTGCAGGAACGTCTGGCCAAGCTGGCTGGCGGCGTTGCCGTTATTCGTGTCGGCGGAGCGACGGAAATCGAAGTTAAGGAACGCAAGGATCGTGTTGACGATGCCCTGCATGCGACCCGCGCTGCGGTCGAAGAAGGCGTCGTCCCCGGTGGCGGAACGGCTCTTCTGTACGCGACCAAATCTCTGGCCAAACTCGAAGGCGAGAACAACGATCAGAAAGTCGGCATCGACATCATTCGTCGTGCCCTCCAGGCTCCTGCTCGTCAGATTGCCGAAAACGCCGGCGTCGATGGCGCCGTTGTTGCCGGTAAGCTTCTCGAAGGCAAGACCAGCATCGGCTTCGATGCGCAGAAAGGTATTTACACCGATCTGGTCAAAGCCGGCATCATTGATCCGGCCAAGGTCGTTCGCACGGCCCTGCAGGACGCGGCTTCTATCGCCGGTCTGCTGATCACCACCGAAGCCATGATCGCCGACGCCCCGTCCAAGGACGATGGCGCAATGGGCGGCGGTGGCGCGCCTGACATGGGCGGCATGGGTGGCATGGGCGGAATGGGCGGCGGAATGGGCTTCTAAGCCAACGCTAACCTTAAGCTCAAAAACTCTAGAAATTGGGGTCGCACTTTACTGTGCGGCCCCTTTTTTTGTCTGGAACATCAAGGTTCCGTACAACAAAACACCGCCCCTGAAGTCGAGCCACTTCCACGTCGCACCGTTGATGGCGATAGAGGAAACGATAAAGGCGATGGCCGTCGCGCTCGCCGCTCCGTAGAGACCGAACAGCGGTATAAGCGCCAGATTGAGAACCACATTAACCAGCACATTGAATGACATAAGCAGGCTCTGACGGCCCGGCCTGCCACCCTGCAAAAAGATGCTGTTGAGCGGAATCATCACCGCATAGGCCGCTAACCCGCCGACCAATATCAGCAGCAATGGATAACTGAGGCTGACCAGATCATTGGGAAAATAAGGCCCAAGGAATGGAAAAACACCGATCACACCGCCGCCAACAAGAACAAAGACGCCCAGGCTCATCAGCGCCACCTTGCGGCAGAACCTTGCCGTCGCAAGCTTGTCGCCGCCGTTGAGCAATCGCACCAGTTCGGGATTGGCCAGGGTGCGAAAAACCACCGGTACCTGAAACAGGCCCTCGATAAACAAGGCGGCGAAACTATAAATACCGACATCGCGGTCGCTGACGAAAATACCGAGCATGATAATATCGATGCGGATGTAGGTTTCCGCCAGAAACCCGTTGAGCAAAGCGCGAGAACCGAAATGGAAGTGGACCTTGATCCAGCGCCTGAGCGCCTCGGTCGAATAAAAATCCGTCGGGTGGGGTCGCACCAGATAAAGCAGAAACGGCAGCAACACAATCTCGGCAATGGTGAAGCTGAGGCCCAACATGTATGGCGGCTGCTCGGCCCAGGCCAACCCCAGGCAACTGACCAGAATCACCAAGACCCGCAAGGATTGCGCCCCGGCGAAGGCCTTCATCCGGCGCACCCCGTTGAGAATGCCCATCAGCACCTTGTTGATGGCGAAGAACATCAGTCCCGGCGACGCCAGTGCGATGCCCTTGCCGACCGCCGCACTGTCTGTCAAAAGACCGATCGGCTGACTGAGAAAATAAACGCCAAAGGCCGTCAGCAACCCGACCGCCGCCGCCAGCACCAGCGCGGCCGCCGAAACGACCCCCAGGTGTTGCGGGGTTTCGTCCAACTCGGAAGTATATTTCTGTACCGAATCATGGAAACCCATGACCGCGAACTGGGCGGTAATGGCGTAAATTGCGAACACTTGATTGAAAACGCCAAGCGCCTCAATACCGAAGTGAGCGGCAATAAAAAAGTTGAGGATAACGCCGGTTGACGCCATCACCATAAAGGCTGCGTAATTCCACGCGGCATCGACCAGGAACTTTGGTTGAAGCCGGAAAGCGTCTTCAGACATGCTTCTTCATCGTTTCATTCCCGGAGCCCATAAAAGGCCTGAATACATCATTGGAATC
>CBFDEA010000441.1:0-2388 GCA_965603695.1 uncultured Rhodospirillaceae bacterium
CGCTCGGGAGGAAGCGGGTTCCCGTGCCTCGGCAGGGAGCCCGCTTCCTGAGCGACCGGCCAACTGGATGCATCAAAGAACCGATCGGTCCAGGTATCGGTTGGTTCAATGCCAACACGCCAGTCAGGCCCGCTTGTGATCCGTTTGACGGATCCGTCGCTATGGTGAAGCCGGATCAAGGAGGCGAATACACCACCGTCGGCCGGGAAGAAGCCTTTCGTTTCGGCTTCAACCAAAACGCAAATACTATTCTGGCCAGGCTGGAGGTCACAGGCGACCGGGGTGACCATACCCCAGAAGTCCAGTTCTTCTTCATGGGCAGGCACATCAGCTTTTTCGCCGTTTACCCAGACGCCTCTCAGCACATCCTTGCAGGTGATAAGAACATCTGATGCCACCAGATCATCCTGTGCCACCATGTCAAGACGGAATGCATGCAGGCGGGGATCGACTGGCGTTTCAGACCATATCCATTCCATGCCGGCAAGCCGGTCAGCGCGGGCATCGTCGTCTTCTATCTCAATCCATTCAGCTTGCCATTCATCCGAACTCAGGATGCCGGCTTCAAACCATGTGGGGCCCCCAATTGCAGTACGCCCCTTGTTGTCTGCAACTTCGACCGACCACCATACGCGCTCGCCAGAGCGTGGCGGATTGCCGCCATACGGAATGTCAAAGGTGACATTACTTTCAATTTCACCCGAATCCCAAAGCAGATCTGTTCGCGATTCCAGGTTAGCCTGAGACTTGGCAGCGCGGACTCTGTAGGACCGCTGACGTACGCCCGGTGAGTTGCTCTCAAGCCTCCAGGACAGGCGAGGGGCTTTTTCTTGGGTTCCTAATAGATGACGCATCTGTTCGGTGCGCAAATCCATGACCGCAAGGGCACTATTCTTTTCGGTTGCTAACATGCTTATAGCTCCAGATTCAGCCGGTAAATTCGATTTGCGTTGCCGGCGAACAAGGCATGACGTTCGTCGTCGGTGAAGGGAGCAACGGTATTCGCGTAGGCATCCAGGTGCTTGTTGAAGGAACCGAATAATTTGTCGGTCGGGAAATCGCTTGCAAACATGCAGCGATCAACACCGAACAGGTCTATGGTCTCGAGAATGTAGTCATTCACTTGCTGTTGACCCCACGGGCGAAACGCAAACCCCATACCCGATATCTTTACGGATACATTGGGTAGCGCCGCCAGTGCCGTCATTCCCGTTCGCCATTCTTCAATGTTTTCCCGGCCGGTCATCATGCCTGTGTGATTGACAATGACCGGCGTATTCGGGAGGGTTGCGATCATGTCGGCAAGATGGGGAAACTGGCCGGGATAGGCCTGAAGTTCGAAACTCAAGCCAAATTTTTCCAAAAGGCCGAAGCCTTCCTGCCAGGCAGGGCTCGTCGTGACGTCCCTGTCAGTATAGCTGCGCGCTGGGTCAGGATGCCAATTAACGATGTGACGGATGCCCCGAACATTGGGCCTTTCGGCGTGGGCCGCCAACAATTCCTCAACATCAGGCGCATCAAGCGCAGCGAAGGCTACGATAGCCGATGGCAAGCCCAAACGGCCAGCCATGCCCTGCAGCCAGTCTGTTTCTTTCAATGCGTCGTCAGGGTGCGCTCCAGCTTCAATATGGACGATGCCCCTGACGTCCCAACGGCTGGCTTCTGCCAGATATTCATTCAGAAGATAATCCTGCGCTATGGGCTCGACGCTGCCGTTTGGCCCTTCATCATCAAAGGGCGGGGTCAACCACGGATAACGGATGTGATTGAGATCCCAAAAGTGCACATGGGGGTCGATGAAAATCTTGCGCTCGGTCATATCAGAATGTTGTCCGCCCGCCTGAAGTGTCAAAGGTTGATGCTGTCGTAAAGCTACATTCCTCGCTCGCCATAAAGCAAATCATGGACGCAGATTCGTCAATTTCACCAAGGCGGCCCATCGGGATTTTGGACCGCATATAGTCAACCTGGCTTGCTGGCAACTGCTCAAGGATCGGGCTTTCGAATGTCGCTGGTGTCAACGCATTCACTATAACTCCTTTTCCAGCCAGTTCCTTGCCCAAACTCTTGGTAAGGCCGATAACACCGGCTTTGGAGGCTGAATAGGCAGAGGCATTGGGGTTACCTTCCTTTCCAGCAACCGAGGCGACATTGACAATACGACCATAGCCATTTTCCAGCATGGTCGGCACAATAGCACGACAGCAGTAAAACAGGCCGTTCAGGTTAATTTCCATGACCCGTTGCCAGCTATCAATCGGAAATTCATGCACGGGAACCGTCGCCCCGGTAATGCCGGCAGAGCAGACAAGGATATCAATCTTCTCAAGCGCGGCCAAACTCGCGTTTGCCGCTTTCGCCACGGCGTCGGGGTTTGAAACGTCAAGG
>CBFDEA010000442.1:0-2382 GCA_965603695.1 uncultured Rhodospirillaceae bacterium
ACCGGAACCACGACCAGGGTGTCGCCGATGGCAGGGTCAATCAGAGAAATCGCCCTGCCCGGCTCGGTAACAGAAATGAACAGGCGGGCACCAATGGGGGAATTCGGTTGCGGCGTGATTTCAATGACCGTGGTCGGGGCAATGGGCTGTTGACGAAATTCCAGAATCCAGGCCAGACCGTCGCGTTTCATCGTTGGGTTGACGCCCGCAACCGTCGCCAGCCTGAGCAATGTGGCACCTTCGTTTGGAACCTGTTCTATGGAGCGAAAGATGTTCCCGCCGGCCGCCTTCAGGTCGGCCAAATTCAATGGCGTGTTCTTATCGAAGACGATCCACAGGTAGCCGGCGCGCCGGAACACGGCGGCGGCAACGGGTTCATCCCAATCGATGCGGATGCCAACGGCGTCGGCCCCGCTTTCGACGGCTGATGTCTTGATCTGCTGCGTGCCACTGGCGGCCCCGACCGCCCCAGCAGATGCACCGGCCCCCGCAGACACGCCAGCAGCTGGGGCGCCATCAAGAATTTTGACTCCGGCTATTTGGTTGAAGGCATCCTGATCCGCCTCGGAAAGGGCGCTAGATTTGCTCTGGCCCGGTGGCGTCAGCGCCGTTGGCATTCCTGCTGTTGGGGTAGCGGCGACCTGCTCGACGGCTTTCACAGGAGTCGCCGGTGGCGCCGGAGCGGTTGCCGTGGCGGGAGCGGCTGTGGCTACGGGGACGACCGGTTTCGGGGGCGCTTGCGGGGCAGTCTCTGCCACTGGCGCGGGTTGCTTTACAAGCGCCTCTCCGGTCGGCTTCATGACATCGACAATGACTTTCGCGCCCGACTGTGAATCGCGGACGCGCGAAGTGTCAGCGACCGTCAGGGTCACCGAGACACCGCCGTCTGTGGCCTGGGAACTGACCCCGGAAATCAGCTTCGGTGGACGGCCTTGCAGCTTTGCGATGTCTATTTGCGCCGGACGGGAAAAGGTGATGGTCGCCTTGCCTGCCTGTTGTGTCAGTTGATAAGGAACTTTCCGCGGCCAGTCAAAAACGATACGCGTATAGGCGTCATGGACGCCACTACGGACCTTGACGATGGGGCCGCTGGCAGCCTGCGTAGCCGCAGGTGTTGCAGGAGTTGCAGGTGCCGCAGGTGCCGCAGGTGTCGCGGGTGCCGGTGCCGGGGATTTCTCTTGCTCCGTTTTGGCTTGCGCCGTGTCGATAATATCGACGACCACTGCCGCCCCCATGTCGAAACCACGGGCCTCGAAGCCTTGCTTTAAGGTGAAGACGACGCTTTGGCCATCGCCCCCGGCAGCCGCGGCGCTCAGGTATTTCGATAAGTTCCTGACCACCCCGGCCAATGCCGGCTCGATGGCCCGGCCGAAACTGACGACCAATTGCCCGCCCGCTGTTTCGACTTTGTAGGGTCCCGGCGTCGGCCAGTTGAAAACGATACGGCCATAGCCGTCATGGGCTGCGGCGCGCACCTTGACCGGTTCGGCCGTGGCCGTGGCAACACCAAAAGTGCAGAGTGCCAGCCCGGCCATCAGGATTATTTTTCGCAGGGGCTGGCAAACGCGTTTGCCCATCAGAATTCCCCAACCGTCGGGAAGACGACAATATCGACGCGCCGGCCAAGTGCACTGCGCTCGGCCTTGGGCATGTCGGGAAGTTCTTTAAAGCGACTATCCGCATAGCCGAAAGCGATAATGTCCTCGGTATATCCCGAACGTTTAAGGGCATTGGCCACCGCCGCCGCCCGGCCCATGGAAAGTTCCCAGTTCGATGTATAATCGGTGCCCGAAGACGGTAGCGGATCCGTATGCCCATTGATGCCTATCTGATTGCCAATATTGCGCAGGACGCCGCCCAGATTGAACAACGCCTTCCTGGCATTCTCGGCCAGCACCGCTTTGCCCGGCTCGAACAAAAGATCACCCGGCAGGGCGATGACAAGGCGATCCTCGAGTCGCATCAGCTGTGAATTGACCAGCAACGCATCATTGGCCACTGCCTCATCCAATACCGAGGTCAGATAATCCAGGTTGATCGCCCGCTTGCGAAACAACGTGGCAATATTGAAGCTGGCTGTTGCCGAGGACTGGGCTTTGGTACTTGATGGGTTAAGGCTTTGTGACAAGGCGTCGATGACGTCGTTCCAGCGATCGTGCAGTGGTTGATATCTAGGTTTGTTGATTGTAAGCCATAATCAACAAAGATACCAGCACCTTCACCGTTAATAATCCCTACGTTTCCTACTACCCAGGAATTATTAATTATTCCATGAACATCAAATAGATATAGACCTGGGCTATTTGCTGTGACCATGCAGCGATTCATTTTGAGATCATAACCCTCCTGAGAACTAACGCCCACCAACTTGATGCCATTATT
>CBFDEA010000443.1:0-2375 GCA_965603695.1 uncultured Rhodospirillaceae bacterium
ATTGCCCGTTTCGAATATACGGTATTGGTTATCTTCGCGACCCTGGGCATGATGATGATGATATCGGCGAGCAATCTGCTATCGCTGTATCTCGGCCTGGAAATGCAGTCCCTGTCACTTTATGTGATCGCCACTTTCAATCGCGATGACGAACGCTCGACGGAAGCAGGGCTTAAATATTTCGTCCTCGGCGCCGTCGCCTCGGGCATGCTGCTTTATGGTTCTTCGTTGGTTTATGGTTTTACCGGGACCACCGACTTCGTGGTTTTGGGCGAAATGTTCGCCGGTGGCGAGGGGCCCCATACGTCCCTCGGCCTGATCGTTGGCATCGTCTTTATCCTCGCCGGATTGTCGTTTAAAGTTTCCGCCGTGCCGTTCCACATGTGGACGCCCGATGTCTACGAGGGCGCGCCGACCCCGGTCACCGCGTTTTTCTCGGTCGGTCCGAAGATCGCCGCTATCGCACTTTTCATTCGTGTCCTGGTTGGACCGTTTGGCGATCTGGTCCAGCATTGGCAACAGATCATCGTACTGATCGCGGTCGCCTCCATGCTGCTTGGCGCATTCGCTGCGATTAATCAGACCAACATCAAAAGAATGATGGCCTACAGCTCAATCGGCCATGTCGGCTACGCCCTGATCGGTCTTGCCGTTGCCAACGAATCCGGCGTTCGCGGTATCATGATTTATATGGCGGTTTATCTGTTTATGAATATTGGCGCCTTCGCCTGCATTTTGACCATGCGCAAGGCTGGCAGAATGGTCGAAAACATCAGCGACCTTGCCGGCATGTCGAAGACCCACCCCATGGTCGCCGCGGCCTTTGCCGTCTTCATGTTCTCCATGGCGGGCATTCCACCGCTGGCTGGCTTCTTCTCCAAGCTGTACATCTTCTTTGCCGCCGTCGAGTCGGGCTTCTTTGGGCTGGCAATTATCGGGGTGTTGAGTAGCGTCGTCGGCGCTTTTTACTATTTGCGGATTATCAAGGTGGTTTATTTCGATGCACCCGATGAATCCCTTGATACGCCGATCGACCGTAATTTGGGCTTGGTGATTTTTGGCACGGCGATGATTGTCGTCCTGTTCTTCGCATTCCCCGGTATTATTATCGACGGTGCCTCCGTCGCCGCCTCCGCCCTTTTTGCTGGATGAGCGTGACTGCCAGTCTTCCCAGCCCCTACCAATTGGTTCCCTTCGAGACAATCGACAGCACCAATGAAGAGGCCAAGCGTCTGGCCGAAAGCGATGCCCCCGAAGGCACCGTCGTGTGGGCCCGCGAACAGAGTGCGGGACGCGGGCGGCGCGGACGAAATTGGGTCTCTGGCCGTGGAAATCTCTATTGTTCCATATTGCTGCGGCCCGACTGTCACGCCTTTAAAGCCATGCAGTTAAGCTTCGTTGCCGCCCTGGCTATGGCCGAAGCCGTTGCCTCGGTCTTGCCCAAGGGGGCCTTCGTCAACTGCAAGTGGCCCAACGATGTGTTGGTCGAAGGCCGCAAGGTTTCCGGTATCTTGCTGGAATCTCAAAACATTCCCCTGGGCGGTATGGACTGGCTGGTCATCGGTGCCGGTTTGAATATCGAAAGTTTTCCCGATGATGTAGAATTTCCGGCAACGTCTCTGGTCCGCGAAGGCGGCAAGGGGGTAACGGTGGAAAGGATGTTAGAGACTTTCTGCCTGCGCTTTTGGGCAGGCTTCGTGATGTGGAAAAATCTCGGCTTCGAGCCAACTAGAAAAGCATGGCTACGCCGTGCCGCCTGGATCGGCAAGGAAATCAATGTTCGTCTGGAGAATGAAACTCTGACAGGGGAGTTCAAGGCGCTCGATAAAGACGGCGCGTTAATCCTGTTGCACAATGGTTGTGAGCGGCGTATCACCGCTGGCGATGTCTTCGTATAGGAGTCTGCCCATGTTACTGGCCATCGATTCAGGAAATACCAATACGGTTTTCGCCATTTTCGACGATGATGGAACCGTCCTTGGGCAGTGGCGCGCGACGAGCACGACCGAGCGCACCGCCGACGAACATGGTGTCTGGTTGATGCAATTGCTGGCACTTGCGGATATCGATCGCGCCGCCATCGACAGCGCCATCATCGCCACCGTCGTGCCGACCACACTGTTTTCCCTTAAGACCCTGTGCAGGACATATTTTAACACCGATCCACTGGTTGTTGGCGAGGAGGGTGTCAAGCTTGGCATCGAAGTTCTTCTCGATCAGCCCAAGGAAGTCGGTGCCGACAGGCTGGTCAATGCAATTTCGGCCCATCAGCGCTACGGCGGGCCGTTGATTATCGTCGATTTCGGCACCGCTACGACCTTCGATGTGGTCGATGGTGATGGCAATTACGCGGGCGGCGTCATCGCGCCGGGCAT
>CBFDEA010000444.1:0-2372 GCA_965603695.1 uncultured Rhodospirillaceae bacterium
GTAAAACCATCGGCGAGGAAGGCGTCTCGCAACAGGATGCCTCAAGGCCGAGCGTCGTTGTCGACTTGCCGCCGCCGAAAGTCGGGGCCGCCGATATTGAGGATGTCGAGGAAGGCGAGGCTTCGACGCAAAAGCTGGAAGAGCTGCAAAAACAGAATGAAGAGGCTCAGTTCGAAAAAGCCGAAGAAGCCTTGAACGAGGCGATCCAGTCCTCGCCGCAGCTTAAGCAACTGGCAAAAAGCCTGATGATCGACAACACGCCGGAGGGCTTGCGCATTCAACTCGTCGATCAGGAAGGTCTGGCGATGTTCCCCAGCGGCGGCTCGGATATGTATCTGCATGCCCGCAAGGTGCTCGAACTTGTCGTCAAAGTGATTGAGGAGTTGCCGCAGAATATTGCCATTTCCGGCCATACGGACGCGGTCGCCTTCGTTACTAATGATGGCTACAGCAACTGGGAGCTGTCGGCCGACCGGGCCAACAATGCGCGACGGGTGCTCAAAGACCTGGGCGTTAGCGAGGAGCGGGTCGCCCGCGTCGTCGGTCGCGCCGATACCGAACCGCTGATGCCCGATGATCCCAAGAACGCCCGCAACCGTCGCCTGTCGATTGTCCTGCTGCGTGGTACCGGTGTTCAGCCCGTGCCGCCGGAAAGCGCAAACGAGCAACCGGCCACTTCGCAATCCATCGTCGCCCCAGTGGCACCAATTGTGGCACCAATTGAAGCGCCGACTACGGCTCCGGGTAATGCCGCCGGGGATAGTGAAAAACCCGCAGCCAGCCCTTTGTTCGATTGATGGGATGACTTTAAAGCAATAGAGGCAGCGTCATGAGGCATAGCCCCCTTCTCGCCCCGACCGGGGGTACCCATTACTTCTTCACCACCGCGCCCCTGCCCTGCCCGTATTTTGCCAATAGGGTCGAGCGCCGCGTTATTACCGAGCTTGCCGGACACGACGCGCAAGGGCTGCACGAAACCCTGACCCGCGCCGGTTATCGGCGTTCCCACGGCGTCGCCTATGCCCCGGCTTGCCCGGGTTGCGATGATTGCCTTGCCGTCAGGATTCGCGCCGATCTGTTCAAGCCGTCACGCACCCAGCGAAAAATTATCAACCGTAACGCTGATCTGGTCGCCATGGAGGTCGCCCCCGTGGCCAATGAAGAGCAGTTCGCCCTGTTCACCACTTATCAAAATTCGCGGCACGCAGGCGGCGACATGGAAGGCATGGGATTTGCCGATTATCGCTCGCTTGTCGAAGAAAATCTGATCGAGACCTGTCTGATCGAATTTCGTCAGCAAGACAGACTCGTCGCCGTCATCATTATCGACAAACTCAGCGACGGTTTTTCTGCCGTTTACAGTTTCTTCGATACGGATATGGAAAGTCGCCGGAGCCTGGGCAGTTATATGATTTTGTGGCTTGCCCGGCACGCACAAGCGTTGGGACTGCGCTACGTTTACCTGGGTTTCTGGATCGATGGCTGTCGGAAAATGTCGTACAAAACAGGCTTCCAGCCGTTGGAAATCTACGCATCGAAGGGGTGGCAGGAGTTTGACGGCAGGCAGACGGCTGGCGCTCCTGACTAAGATAATATGCAAAGTGCGATTAGAGGATTGAAGTAGACGGCTCAATAAGGCATCTTTACCATCACAAATTGGTAAAAAACCAAGTTTGCAGACATAAGATCAATAAATTGTTGAAATACAGGAAGGATTTAAATCGATGAAACGTCGTCAATTTTTGAAAAAAGCCGCTGTTGCCGGTGTCGCTGGAGCCGCCGCTGCTACGACCCTGTCAGCCCCCGCGATTGCCCAAAAACGTATTGATATGGTCATTGTCGCCACCTGGCCGCGCGATTTCCCTGGTCTGGGAACCGGTGCACAGCGTCTGGCGACTCGTATCAACGATATGACAGAAGGCCGCATCAACGTTCAGTATTTTGCCGCTAAAGAACGCGTCGGTGCGTTTGACTCCTTTGATGAAGTCGCCTCGGGCAACGCCCAGGCCTACCACGCCGCCGATTACTACTGGAAAGGCAAGCATCTGGGTTGGGCATACTTCACCGCCGTTCCCTTCGGCCTGACCTACACGGAAATGAACGCCTGGATCCGCTTCGGTGGCGGCCAGCAACTTTGGGACAAACTGGCTGGCGGTTACGGCCTGAAAAACCTGATGGCCGGTAACACCGGTGTCCAGATGGGTGGTTGGTTCAACAAGGAAATCAACTCCGCCGACGACTTCAAGGGCTTGAAGATGCGTATCCCCGGCCTCGGCGGCGACGTTCTGGCCAAGCTTGGCGCGTCTCCTGTTTCCATTCCCGGCGGTCAGATTTATGAAAACCTTGTTTCCGGCGCCATTGACGCCACCGAA
>CBFDEA010000445.1:0-2371 GCA_965603695.1 uncultured Rhodospirillaceae bacterium
AATAGCTGTTGTCGTACCAGCGCCCTTCGTGAACGTCGGTGGCCCGCAGCGGCGCACCGGAATTAAAAACGTCGTCGATCCACTTTTGTCGACGCTTGCCCGTTTCAGACAGCGGAGTCTTCAGCATCGATCGGCCAATGAGTTCGCCACGTTCGACCCCGTATTGCGCGGCCATGGCTTTGTTGACGATCAGGAAACTGCCGTCCCGATCAAGCAGCGCGGCAAAATCGATGGTCGCATCGAGAAAAGCCGACAAGGTGCTTTCACTGGCCCTAAGCTCTTTGGCCACTCGTTGGCGTTCGCCGATATCGCGCATGATGCTGGTAACGAACCTGTCCTCGCCGATGGTCCAGTCCGACAATGTCAGTTCTATGGAACATTCACTGCCATCCTTGCGGATCGCCTCGACCTCAACGGCAGCCCCTTCCAGTCGACTTTTGCCACCGGCCACAAAGTTTTCAAAGCCTCGGGTGTGGGCATCAAAGTAACGTTCGGGAATAAGGACGGTGACCGGCTGGCCAATGATTTCCGCAGCGCTGTATCCGAAAATCTTCTGCGCCCCCCTGTTCCAGTGGACGATCAGGCCGCCCTTGTCGATGGAAACAATCGCGTCCTGGGCCGATTCGGTGACCGCCCGGAAGCGGCTCTCGTTATCCTTCAATTCCTTGGTCCGTTCGGCGACCTTGTTTTCAAGATTGTCGCGGGCCAGGCGCAGCTCATCTTCGAATTGCTTGCGCTCGGTGATATCGATGCCGTTGGAGCCGATGGCGACGACGCTGCCATCGGCCCCGAAAATCGGGAATTTAACGGTCAGATAGGTATGAACGCCATCGTCCTGGGGGAATTTCTCCTCCGCTTCGCTGGGCAGTCCGGTTGCCACCACGGCCCGGTCGTGGGCGTTGAAGTCCTCGCCTATGGCAGAGGGGAAAATATCGGCGGCCGTCTTGCCCTTGGCTTGCTCGTTGGTCAGCTTGAACAGTTGCTCGCTTTTCTGGTTGATCAGGACATAGCGACCGTCCGTATCCTTGATGTGCAGCTTGCTGGGGGTGTAGTTGATAAAGGCGTGAAAGCGCTCCTCGCTTGCCCGCAAGGCATCTTCGGTGACCACGCGCGCGTAAATGTCTCGCAGCAGCAGTCCCAAAAAGGCCGTCGCCGGGGTAAATGTCAGGACCAGCGGGATGGCGACACGATCCATCACCTGGGCCGGCAATTGCGTGAACAACACAATTACAACAGCGTGGACGATGAGGCCGAATGCCAGCAGTTGCAAAACGCCGACGCTGACCCAGCCTTGGTCGCGACAATACCTGTAGAGCAGGCCGAGAGACATGGCTGAAATAATCACCGCAACGCCGACAGCCGCGCCGCCGCCGCCAAGCCACAGGCGGTATGCCGCAGAGATCCCGGCGGCAATAACACCGACCACGGGGCCGCCAAAGAGCCCGGCCATGCTTAAAATAACCGAGCGTGCGTCGAATATCACACCGGGGGCCACGGCGAGTGGCATTTTCATGCCTATGACGCAAATGCCGCCAAACAACAGGCCCGAAACGATTTTCCCAAGGATTTCATCTCTTCGCCACCGCCGCAGGACAAACCCCTGCAACAGGCAAAGAGCCAAAAGCAACGCGACACCCTTGGTCAGTTCGATAAACATGGCGTGAGACTATCAGCAATTTATTGCCAAAAGCAAAGGCTGGCAGGCGCTCTGGCCCGGCCCGACATCAGTTCTTACAAGAGGCACCGGTAATCGGTTTGTAGAGGCCACCCGATTCTTTTTCCAGAAGATTGATCCATAACACCTGACCAGCCGACAGGATGTTCCAGATTTCCGCCCTCTGCGGCGGACAGGCCATACGGACGATGTGAGATTGCTCGATAGGGGTGCGCGATTTGACCAGATCGACCTGCCCCTGGTCGGGTATCAGTACGTCCATCACCACCCGGCCCTGCTTATCGACGGCGACGTTGGTGGCCAGCCATTCCTGATTGGGCGGGTTGGTCTGGGAATAGCTTTTCAGCCACGCGGCGGCCTCCTGCGCCTGTTTTTCCTCTTCGCCGCAAGCCGTCAGGGCGACGCTTAAGGCGAGCGCAAGGGCGACCTGAATGAGGGTCCTTATCCTTTGAAATTGTCTTAAGCGCATGCGCCGAACTCCAGATTGTCTACACCTCATCAATGCTGGAGCTTAACAGGCAAAAGTTGCCGTCAAATTAACTGGCTATTTACACAGTGAAGGCTTGTCGATCAGCCCCCAACCGTACACCTTGTCCTTACCGGTGCGACCAAGATCGGTAGCCATTTTTTTAAGGTGCTGACGGATGGCATCAGGACTCGCTTTTTTATTGCGGGCTTTTTCCATCGCGATCAACG
>CBFDEA010000446.1:0-2361 GCA_965603695.1 uncultured Rhodospirillaceae bacterium
AGGACGATACGGTCCGGCGCGAAGGCCTTGACCGCCTGCGCCGCTTCGTCGCTCATCGGATGCCAGTAACGCATGCTGATAAAGACTTTGACATCACCCGGGCCGGTATACTGCTGCTCCAACGCCCGCGCCTGCTGCCCGGTCAGCTCTAAAATAGGCGACTTACCGCCCAGGTGATCATAAATTTTCCGGGCAATCGGCGCGCGCTTGAATTATATCCAGTGGGCGAGCAACCAGCGCAGGGGGCCGGGGGCGCCAATAATCGCCGGATCATTAAAAAGATTGCGCAGAAAAGGCCGCACCGCTGCCGGGCTGTCCGGCCCACCAAGATTGAAAAAAACGATGGCGACCTTCATTAAAAGCTCAACTTCCCCAGCTATGAATAATCTTCGCCAGCTGGTCTACGTTTTCCGGCGGTGTATGGGGTAAAATACCGTGACCCAGGTTAAAGATATGCGATCCGCCTGCTAATCCCTCGACAATGGCGTGGATTTCTCTTTCCATGGCGGCACCGCCGGCAATCAGCGCCATATTGTCCAGGTTACCCTGAACCGTACACAAGGGTTGCAGATGTTCCGCCGCCCAACTAATCGGGACACTGTTGTCCAAACTGACGCCGTCAACGCCGGTTTTTAAGATAAAATCCCGATACATGACGCCCGCGCCGCGCGGGAATCCGATAACCGGGACACCCGGGCAGGCCTTGTTCAATCTTTTGACAATCTCGCTCGTCGGCTCGATCACCCACCGCTGAAACTGGCTTTCACTGAGGACACCGGCCCAGGTATCGAAAAGTTGAATAACTTCGGCCCCGTGTTCGACCTGTTTAATCAAGTAAGCCGACGTCGCCTCAACAAGCAGGTCGATGAGTTTGCCAAAACCTTGCGGATCGGCATAGGCCCAGGTTCTGGCCTGCGGATAATCCTTCGATCCCTTACCTTCGACCATATAGGTGGCGACTGTCCACGGTGCGCCGGCAAAACCAATAAGCGTCGTTTGCTTTGGAATTTCAGCAGACAACCGCCCGACAGTTTCATAAACCGGCTGCAAGTGATCGTGAAATCCGTCCAGGGAAAGCTTGCTTAGGTCATCGAGCGAACGAACTGGATCAAGATGCGGCCCTTCACCTTCCCGGAATTCAACATTCTGACCGAGTGCGTCGGGAACAACCAGAATATCACTGAACAGAATCGCCGCGTCGAATCCATAGCGCCTGAGCGGCTGTAAGGTTGCTTCCACGGCGAGATCCGGCGAATAACAGAAATGCAGAAAGTTTTTAGATTTTTTCCGTAAGTCCCGATATTCCGGCAGGTATCTTCCGGCCTGGCGCATTAACCAGAACGGCGGCCGTTTTAAAAGTTCACCTTTTAAGGCACGTAAGAAATATTTATTTTCGCTATTCATATTTATATTCATGGCGGGGAAGATATCCGAGATAGGCGCCTTCATATACCTTAAAAATATATATTTTATAAAAATAGGTAGTAGTTGTTGTAGTGGGCTTAAAGCTGGGGATTATTTGTTTTCAACAGCTTTCCCCCAATTTTGTTTTTTCTCATAAAAAATTTCAAGATGTTGTGGATAAGATGATTGCAAAGACGCTAATGGATAATGATTACGTTCTGACAACCTTGGTTTACAGGACAGCTATCATATAGTTTTTTTATGAATTATTTGATTATTTAAAGTTGGGATAGGAACCGCGGCTAAAGATGAGGTTAATGAGGAAAACAAATTTGGGTGCGGGTATTTTCCAGCGTATTCCCTTATCATGGAAAACTTGAAAGCTCATGTATGAGCGAAGGAGCGAAAATAAGGGGTTCGGGGATGAAAAGGCGACTCTTACAAAATGCCTTAGATACACACATTCTATCCCCAGTGCCGGTAGATGAATTAAGAACAGTGGGAAGCGCCGGAAAGAGCGATTGATGGTAAGCAAACATTTTCATTTACATCTTGTTTCAGACTCGACTGGGGAAACCGTCAATATGGTTGCCCGCTCGTCCCTGGTGCAATTTGAAAACATAGACCATACACAGCATGTCTGGAACATGATCCGAAACGAAAGCCAGATTCGTGATATTATCGAGGGCGTAAAGAAAAACCCCGGTTTTGTTCTGTATACCCTGGTCGACACTGAAATGCGGACGTTGCTGGAAACAAATTGCCGTGAATTAAAAGTCCCCTGTATTCCCATTCTCGACCCGGTTATCAATGCCTTGGGCTCATACCTTAAAGCAGAAATACAGGCCGCTCCCGGGCGTCAACATGTCATGGACGCGGAATATTTTTCACGTATCGAGGCCCTGCATTTCGTCCTTAGCCATGATGATGGCCAGGCCACCCGCTCACTTGATGAGG
>CBFDEA010000447.1:0-2349 GCA_965603695.1 uncultured Rhodospirillaceae bacterium
CGAAAACCTTTTTCTTGCGTCTCACTAATTGGTCATGGGTTGGCCCGCGAACAATGACGATAATGTCGGCTTTCGCATCGGCGGTACCGAACAACAACAGGTCTGTTCCGTCGAAGCTGGCGGTGATCGGCACCACCGATTCGGAAAGATCGACGGCCAGTTCACCGGCCGTGGCGGGCAGGGCGGTGGTTAGCAGGGTCAGGGCGATGATGATGCTATAAAGCTGTTTCATGATCAGTGCCCGCCTACCCCAAGAGAGAACATCTCAGTCGGTGTTGCCATCAAATCGAAGCCAATCTTGACGCACACCATCAGCACCATCAGCGCCAACAGGCCGCGTAACTGCTCGCCCTTAAGCTTGACCCCGACACGGGCACCAACCTGGGCACCCAGGACGCCGCCACTAAGCAGTATCAAGGCCAGCACCACATCGACGGTCTGGGTGTTGACGGCCTGCAGAACGGTGACGTTGGCGGTGACGAAAATAATCTGGAAGAGCGAGGTTCCGACAACAACGGCGGTCGGCATGCCGAGCAGATAAATCATCGCCGGGACCATGACGAAACCACCCCCGACACCCATGATCGCGGCCAGCAGGCCGACAAAGATACCAATGGAAATCGGCAGCAGGACGCTAATGTAAAGCCGTGAACGGCGGAAGCGCATCTTGAAAGGAAGGCCGTGCATCCAGTTGTGGGAATGCCTTTTCGTCGCCGCCTGGTTTTTTGAACGGCGCATGGTGTTGAGGCTTTCGATCAACATCAATGTGCCGATAATGCCAAGGAAGACCACGTAGGACAACTTGATGACCAGGTCCAGTTGCCCCAAACCACGCAGGAATGCAAACAGCACGACGCCCAATGAAGAGCCGATGACACCGCCGATGAGCAACGCGATACCCATTTTGAAATCGACATTACCGCGCTTCCAATGGGCGAGTACGCCCGATACCGAGGAGGCGACAATCTGATTGGCTTCCGTGGCCACCGCGACGGCGGGTGGAATGCCGATAAAGATCAGTAAAGGGGTCATCAGGAAGCCACCGCCGACGCCGAAAACACCGGACAGGAAGCCGACACCGCCTCCCAAGCCAAGGATCAAAAATATGTTGACCGAAATTTCAGCAATGGGGAGGTAGATTTGCACTGGTTAACCCTCAGCCCCGCAGCCCGTTAGAGCAGCACAAAAGAGCCGCGCGCCTTGCGGCGGGGAAAGAGCGGTTAACAATCCAGTCCATATGGTTTGGCAAGCCGAAAATCCGTTTTTCAATACTGCTCGGGGAAAGTTCATATTCTTGAAACAGAATTGAAAACGATCCTTTGCGCGGAGGTCTAAGTTTTTAGCCGCGAAGAGTGCTGCCAATGTTTTTTTTAAGGACATTGGGCGTAAAGGCGGTGCAGGACTTCGATGATGGCCCGTGGTTTGGCACCGGCGAGGGAATATTTGATCGATTGCCCGAACCTTTTGGTGTTGACCAGATGGTGCTCACGCAAGACCGCCAGATGCTGGGATATGGCCGACTGGCTAAGGCCAATCAATTTTTCCAACTCGCTTACCGATTTTTCACTATCAAACAATCGGCAAAGGATCATTAGGCGCGCTTCGCTGCTCATCGCTTTCATCAGCGCACTTGCTTCAATATGGCCGGCCATTTCGGAGTTGTTTTTTTCGGGATGGGCGGTGTTATTCATTTACATTAGATAAATCTAATACGCACTAGATGTCAATAGGACGTAGCTAATAAAGGGCTATAAGTGTCGCAATCAGTCGGGTTGCAGCAACAGGCCCGACATTAAACGGTCGACAGGGGCATAATCGTCGGTCAACACGGGGACCGAGGCCTGGGCGATGCGCCGCGCAAGATCGTCGCCCGGCCAACGCCGCCAGTGCCGCTCGGACCCGCGTGTGGCGTTCAGTGTGCCTGTGCGGCTCTGGGTGTTCGAAGCGATGACGATGAAGGTGACGCGGCCGGGGTTTCCCGCTTCGCTGGCCTCAATCCACGCCTCGACTGCGGCAAAGTCCTTGCTCAATGTTTTAAGTAGGGCGAACAGGAAGCGCGGTCGGGAGCCGGAATCGACGACATTGAGTGCGTAGATGCCGCTCTGGGTCAAACGCTTGGCGATTTGTTGATGAAATTCACGGGTTACCAGATGCGCAGGGATCGAAATGTCGTGGAAGGCGTCGCCGAAAATCAGATCGAAGGGTTCGTTTTCAGGCAAACCTTGCAGCACGGCGCGGGCGTCGCGATGAATAATGGAAAGCCCCGGCGCGTCGAGGTCGAGCCACAGCCGCTGCCGTGCCGCCTGGGTCACCTGCGGGTCGATTTCGGCGACAATCAGCTCGCCTAAC
>CBFDEA010000448.1:0-2342 GCA_965603695.1 uncultured Rhodospirillaceae bacterium
TTTTATTAGTGAAGCCGCAAAAATCTCAAGTCGTAAAAACACTCAAAGGGGCCGTTCAGGTGCCTGGGGATAAATCTATCTCTCACCGGGCGCTGATGATCGGCGGCCTGGCTATCGGGCAAACCAATATCGAAGGGTTGCTTGAAGGAGAAGACGTTCTGGCAACGGCGGCGGCGCTTCGGGCGCTCGGCGTTTTTGTCGAAAAAACCGGTGCTGCAAGCTGGCGGGTCCGGGGGGTTGGGCTCGGCGGTTTGCAAGAACCCGAAACCGTCCTTGAGATGGGCAATTCGGGAACCGCGGCGCGGCTGCTGGCGGGCGTCCTGGCCGGACACCCTGTGAGCGCGACACTGACGGGCGATGCTTCGTTAAGTGCGCGACCGATGGGACGCATCATCGATCCGCTGAAACTTATGGGCGCGACGTTCCAGAGCCGCTCCGGCGGACGCTTGCCATTGACCATTACCGGGTGTGCCGATCCGCTGCCCATCGATTATCACATGCCGGTTGCTTCGGCCCAGGTGAAGTCGGCAATCCTGCTGGCCGGACTTTCTGCGCCAGGGGTCACCCGGGTGGTCGAGCCGAAGCCGACACGCGATCATAGCGAATTAATGCTGCGTCATTTCGGTGCCCGGGTCGATGTCGAGGATTTGCCGGATGGCGGCCGCGCCGTCAGCATTCACGGTCAGCCGGAACTGGCTGGCCGTAATATAATTGTCCCCGGCGATATTTCTTCTGCGGCCTTTCCGATGGTTGCCGCCTTGATTGTTCCGGGGGCGAAGTTGTCGCTTCCCGGGGTTGGCGTCAATCCGCTGCGTTGCGGTCTGATTGAGACACTCCAGGAAATGGGTGGCTCGGTGGTTTGTCAAAACCAACGTAACGAGGCCGGTGAAGCGGTCGCCGATTTGAGCGTCGCAGGC
The DNA here is from genome assembly GCA_965603695.1 of uncultured Rhodospirillaceae bacterium. Taxonomy (GTDB): domain Bacteria; phylum Pseudomonadota; class Alphaproteobacteria; order Rhodospirillales; family JABHCV01; genus JACNJU01. The sequence continues at coordinate 918 of CBFDEA010000448.1, forward strand.
TCGGCCTTGCGGGGCATTACCGTACCGGCGGACCGGGCGCCCTCAATGATCGACGAATACCCCATCCTGGCCGTCGCCGCCGCTTGTGCCAATGGCACGACCCGGCTTGAAGGCCTAAGCGAGCTCAGGGTCAAGGAAAGTGACCGCCTGGGCGGCATGGCGCGGGGCCTTGCGGCCTGCGGTGTGGCGCTTGAGGAAGGCGAGGATTTTCTGGTTATTCATGGAACCGGTGTGCCGCCCAAGGGCGGGGTCAAAATTGAAACGGCGCTCGATCACCGCATCGCCATGGCGTTTCTGGTTTTGGGCATGGTCAGTCACGAACCAATCAGCATTGATGATGCAAGCCCCATTGAAACCAGTTTTCCCGGCTTCACCCAGTTAATGAACGGCCTTGGCGCTAATATTGAGGATGAGGAGATTTCGAGTCATGAGTAAGCGTCCTAAAATCATTGCCATCGATGGCCCGGCCGCGGCGGGCAAGGGCACATTGGCGAAAAAGTTTGCCGATCATTTCCAGTTGGAACTGCTTGATACCGGCCTGCTGTACAGGGCCGTCGCCGGCAAGGTTCTCGATAGTGGCGTTGAAATCGGCGAGGATGCGGAAAGCTATAGCGTCATTGCCGGTCAGGTGGCCCGCGGTTTGATCCCGGCAGACCTAGAAGTCGATGGCCTGCGTAACGACAATGTGGCACAGGCGGCATCAAAAGTTTCGGCCCTGCCCGAAGTCCGCGCGGCGCTGCTCAGCTTCCAGCGCACCTTCGCAGAGCACCCGCCATACGGTGGCCAGGGGGCTATATTGGATGGTCGCGACATCGGCACCGTCGTCTGCCCCGAGGCCGACGTGAAGCTGTTTGTCACCGCATCGACGGAAATCAGGGCAAAAAGACGACTTAAAGAGTTGCAGGAACGTGGCGTCGAAGCTATATATGCCCGCGTTCTGGATGACATGAGAGAGCGAGACGCCCGTGACGCGGGTCGCGACGCCTCTCCACTGGTTGCCGCAGAGGATGCATTTCTGCTTGATACCAGTGATCTTGATGCCGATCAGGCTTTTGCCGCGGCGCTGGATTTCATCGATACCCGGGACACCTGAGAAGAGACGGCTTCCCCGCATGGTGTGGGGTGGCTTTAATTGTTTCCGCTGAAAGACCGCCGGATCCAACCGGCTGGCCGGAAGAACATTAGAAATAAGGATACCAGATCATGGCTCCTGCAAATCAGGCAAGCACTGAAGAAAACCCGTTCGCAGGCGAAAACTTCGCCGACCTCCTCGATGAATCCATGGGCGCCGATGGCGCATTCGAAGGCAGTGTCGTTAAAGGCACGGTTATTGCCGTCGATGACGACGCCGCGACCATCGATGTCGGCCTCAAATCCGAAGGCCGCGTCGACTTAAAAGAATTTGCAGATCCCGGACAGCCCGCC
>CBFDEA010000449.1:0-2336 GCA_965603695.1 uncultured Rhodospirillaceae bacterium
AATTGATTTTTTTAAAAAATAACAATTAATAAGGTTATGTTTGGGAGTATGATCAATGCCAATTAAGAAGGTTTTTCTCAAGTCGCCAATTGTTGTGTCGAGTTCCGGCGAGGTTTTGGGCAAGCTCAACCGCGAGACCGTCGCCTATAATTTCGTTATCGCCGAGGAGGATCGTGCGACCGCAGAATATCGCAGCCGTATCGTAGAACAGGCGATTTTTCAGTCAGAAGTCGAATTTATCCATACAGATGCCATTCGATACGCCAACAACGCGCTGAGGAATTTGAAGAAAGGCGAGATTCCCGACTATAGCGTGATGCGAAAAATCGTTAAGTACATAGAGAGCAGTTCACGACGCGTGGATCATTCTCGGACCGAAGAACCGCCGTGGCAGTTTCCTGAGGCTTTTGGCATGGAGCCCGACGAAATGTCGATGCGCACGCCTCTCCCCACAGAGCCCGTTATCACATCGATCAGCCCCTCAACGGCAGACGAGGATGTTGAAAATGCACCCGCTGGGAAGGGCAAGCCGTACACCGCCCGCCTGCCCGAAGATATGGCCTTAACACCGACGCATACCCTTTATGATATTGCCCGGGGCCGGGCGAAATTCCCGCCCGTCTACTATTCGCGAAAATCGGGTGGATTTTTATGGGGTGATCCAGATCCCGAGACCGGACAGATTGACGAAGACGATGTTTCGTTGCCCGGTGGGTACGAGAACGATTGCTTTATTGTCGGTGGCAACAAACCGTCTCACGGCTGTCGTCCTGGAACCAGGAAGTGCAAGCCTAAAGGACAAGTCTTGAAACCGGTTCGGGTCAGGGGAACCTGGGACGGCTCGATAGAGTATGGTGCTATAAAAGTAGAAAATATGGGAACGTCTACCGTCAAAATCGTCATCCCGTTGACGTTGGTTATGAAGGGCAAGTGTTACAATAAAATTTATGACCGTTCGGATTGCTGCTGCGTTTTCATGCGCACTGATTGGGATTGCTGGACAGAACTTCGATTTCAGAGGAATGGCCAGAGGAAGAACTGCGAAGACCGGCAAATACTGAAGCCATTGGTTATGATCGTTCGTGATTGGGCTGAATGGACGCTTGAACGCATTATGGAGCTTATCAAAAGTGCCGTTGGTGCCGCCGGTGGTGCCGCCGGTGGTGCGGTAGGCGGGGCCGTTGGCGGGGCTTTCGCCGAGCCATTCAAGAAGGCGGCTGAAGACGCCGGCAAGGCCATATTAGAGGAGGCAAAGCCTTTACTGGGTAATCTTGGCACGCCCCCGGCGACACCGGGTCCATAATCTTCGGGACGCAGGACCACAGCGGTGGTTTCACGTTAGTTTTTTAGGTGATCTCGTTGCGCCTCGTTTCCCTATGGGCAAGGCAAGGCCGTTCGCTGATGCTCTCGTGGGCGGCAAATATCTGCTGTCATTTATCCCCGACCCCTCATCATTTTCCGGCCCCCGGCATGACCTTGGTCAATGCGCCGCATCGGTTTTTTCCATTAACTGGTCAGGCTGGAAAAAATTGGCGTGTTTGGAGAAGTGCAAAAACAGCCGGTAGGGCAGGGGCTTAAATAATGGTCAAGCTGCAGTGGCTCGATAGTTTCTCAATCGGTATCAAGGGTATTGATGACGATCATAAAGAGATTCTTCAAGTCATGCTAGATGTCCAGGCGGCCGTGGAAAACCATGATTACACCCTTTGTACGTCCTTGCTGGACAACCTTGTCGAACTGAGCACCGCGCATTTCCTCAGTGAAGAGAAATATCTGGCCAAGCTCAGTTATCCCTACATCGAAGAACATATTCTTTATCATCAGGAACTGTTGCTGAAGATCAAAGCGGTGCGGGCGATCTGCAAGGACGCCAATAGCCAGGGTGGCCTGGAAAAATGTTTCGGCAGCATGGCCGAATTTCTGGTTGACGACATTCTCACCGGCGACCTGCAATTCAAATCGTATTTGCAGTCCCGCGGCCTGGTCAAATAATCCCCTGAATATATGGAATGTTAAGACTTTTATGCGCTTGTTTCTGGATGTATCGAGCATAGATATAAGAAGCATGAAAAAATAGCGGGCGCACTAAGTATGGCCGGGGCAACCCTGAATCTGCATGAACCATTGAAAATGTCGGGGAAAGTGCGGGCTTTCCTGAACTGGCTTTTTGATAAACTGCGCCTGAAAAAAAAGAGTAAGGCCGTCCAGGCCCGTCGTCCTGCGCAGCGTAAGGCACAATCAGACGATAAGGCGCAAGTCGATGCCGCCGCTGATGCACCTGCCTGGCCACCCGAACGCCTCAACGTGATCGAGAAACTATGGGGCGAGGGCTGCAC
>CBFDEA010000450.1:0-2316 GCA_965603695.1 uncultured Rhodospirillaceae bacterium
CTGAGCATCGCCCTTGCCGATATTTCCGGGTTTTGGCAATTGCAACAGGTCACGCAGGCCCTTTCGGACCTGGCCGAGGCGTCGATTTCCGCCGCTTGCGCCCACTTGCTGATGCTTGCCGCAGGGCAGGGGGCGTTGATCCTTGAAGACGGTGAAAATCCAGAGCACGGTTCCGGCCTGGTGATTCTCGGCATGGGCAAGTTGGGGGCGCGGGAATTGAATTATTCCAGCGATGTCGATCTGATTATTCTTAACGACCCCGATCGTCAGAAAACGGAAAACCCGGAGGGTCTGCAAAATCATTTTGTCCGCCTCGCCCGTGGCCTGGTCAAATTGCTCGATGAGCGAACCGCCGACGGTTATGTCTTCCGCACCGATCTGCGCCTGCGTCCGGACCCCGGGGCGACGCCGCTGGCGATTTCCGTGCTGGCGGCGGAAAGTTATTATGAAAGCATCGGCCAGAACTGGGAACGGGCGGCGATGATCAAGGCCCGCCCCGTCGGTGGCGATCGCGCCGCCGGGGAAGCTTTCCTGAAGTGGCTGACGCCGTTTATCTGGCGCAAGAATCTCGATTTTGCCGCCATCGAGGATATCCATTCGATCAAGCGGCAGATTAATGCCCATCGCGGCGGCGAGGCGATCAGCGTCCTCGGCCATAACGTCAAGCTCGGCCGTGGCGGTATTCGCGAGATCGAATTCTTCGCCCAGACCCAGCAATTGATCTGGGGCGGCAGGCTGCCTGAACTGCGCCCGGCCCCGACCGAACAGAGTTTAGCGGCCCTGGCGCAGTGCGGTCAGATCAGCCAGAGCGTCTGCGCGGAGATGATTGCCGCCTATCGTTATCTGCGCCGGGTCGAACATCGCCTGCAAATGATCGACGACGAGCAAACCCACTCCCTGCCCGACGATCCGGCCGGGGTCGCGGCGTTGGCGGCTTTCCTTGGCTACGGCGATGTCGAAGGCTTTGCCGGCGAACTCACCAACCAATTGAAAACCGTCGAAACCCACTATGGCGCTTTGTTCGAGGACTCACCGTCCCTCGGTGCCGATGACGCGGTTTCCGGCAATCTGGTCTTTACCGGCGGCGACAGCGATCCCGATACGATCAAGACGATCGAACGCCTTGGCTTCGTCCGCGCCGATATCGTCGATAGCACGGTGCGCGGTTGGCATCACGGACGCTACCGCGCTATGCGTAGTGCGCGCGCCCGCGAATTGTTGACAGAATTGTTCCCGGTACTGCTCAAGGCCATCGCCGCCACCCCCGACCCGGACGCGACGTTCCTGAAGTTTGATGAATTCCTGTCCGGCCTGCCTTCGGGCGTGCAGTTGTTTTCGATGTTCTACTCCAACCCCGGCTTGCTCGACCTGGTCGCCGAGATCATGGGCGGGGCACCGCGCCTGGCCGAATACCTGAGCCGCAAGCCGCAAGTCCTGGAAAGTGTTCTCAGTCCGGGATTTTTTGACAAGCCGCCGACGAAAGACGAGATGGCCGCCGAGTTGGAGGCCATCGTGGAGCGTTCGGATAATCTCGAAGATGTTCTGGTGGCGACCCGGCGCTGGGCCAATGACCGGCGTTTTCAGGTCGGTGTCCTTAGCCTGCTGATGAAACTCGATCAGATCGGCTCGGCCCTGGCCTTGTCGGATATCGCCGATACCTCGATCAGCACCCTGTTGGCCAGGGTCGAACAAGAGGTGGCGCTCCAGCACGGTCGCATTGCCGGTTCGGCCATGGCGATTCTGGCCATGGGCAAGCTGGGAAGCCGGGAAATGACCCCGGAATCAGATCTCGACATGGTCTTCGTCTATGATGTGCCACCGGGTTCACCGGGTTCGGACGGGCCGAAGCCACTCTCTGTCGGGCATTATTTCGCACGTTTGAGCCAACGCCTTATCAACGCCATCACGGCCCAAACCAGCGAAGGCGATCTTTACGAAGTGGATATGCGGTTGCGCCCATCGGGCACCGCCGGGCCGATTGCCTCAAGCCTGGAATCGTTTATGCAATACAATGACGAGGCCGCCTGGACGTGGGAGCAGATGGCCCTGACCCGCTGTCGCGTGATCAGCGCCTGGGGCGGGCTGGAAGCTAAAATCTCCCCCATCATCACCGCCACGCTGACCCGTCGCCGCGATCCCGACGCTCTGGTTTCCGATATTGCCGAAATGCGCAAGCGGATGCTGCAAACCCATCAAACGGATTTTATCTGGGACGTCAAACATATCCGCGGTGGCCTCGTCGACGTTGAATTTATTTGCCAATACCTGCAATTGCGCCTCGCCCACGATCACCCCGCTATCCTTGCCCGTGATACC
>CBFDEA010000451.1:0-2309 GCA_965603695.1 uncultured Rhodospirillaceae bacterium
AGATTTTCACAATCTGGCTTCAGGCAGCAGAAACATTCGACGACTGCAACGATCCCACCGATGCACTGACGCGCTATCTTCGCGCCAAGATGAATATTGCCCGCCAGCACCCTCTTGGCTCCAAGATTTGGGCCCGGGAAATTATGCAGGGCGCTCCACGAATTCAGGATTTTCTCGAAAAGGAACTAACGGATTGGACCGCGTCGCGCGTTAAAATTATCGAAAGATGGATTGCCGAGAAAAAGATCGATTCCGTCAATCCCAACTACCTACTCTATATGATCTGGTCGGCGACCCAGCATTATGCGGATTTCGAACACCAGATAAATGCCCTCAATAATGACTACCGCCTTTCGGACGAACAATTTGAAGAAGCCTTGCAGACCATCACAACGGTTATTCTGCGCGGTATCGGATTAAACCCTAAATAAAAGAAGATTATTAAACTTGACCAACTGGTCAAAATTTGATCCAGTGAGAGCATCTGGGGAGATGTTACAGTTTTTTAAAGTACGGGCGCTGTGATTTAATATTCGTCCGTTTTAAACAGGGAGAATATCGACATGCGACAGATCGTGCCGACGAAACGGCAATTCTTTAAACTTGCGCTGATGGTTCCACTGCTGGCTCTGCTCGGCATTTCCATCAACACTGCCGAGGCCGCCAAAATCAAGGTGGCCGGGATTTACACCCAACCGATCCAGCAAAAGTGGGATGCCCGCCTGCATCAGGCTTTGGACAAGGCCGCCAAGGCCGGAGACATCGAATATGTGTTCTCGGAAAAAGTCGCCAACACGGATTATGTCCGGGTGCTTCGGGAATATGCCGAAAGCGGCGTCAGTCTGATCGTCGGAGAAGCCTTCGGAATTTCCAAGGAAGCCCGCCAGGTTGCCGATGACTATCCAAAAATCGCCTTCCTTATGGGCGATCCGTTCAAGCCCCATGGTTCGAACTTCTCGGTTTTCGATAACTACATTCACGAACCCTGCTACCTGATGGGGATCATCGCCGGTTCGATGACCAAGTCGGGTAAAATCGGCATGGTCGGCGGCTATCCCATTGGTGAAGTCAACCGCCTGTTCCACGCCTTCATGGCAGGGGCCCTTTCGGTCAACCCGAAGGCCCAGTTCAAGGTCAACTTCATCGGTTCCTGGTATGACCCGCCAAAAGCCAAGGAAGCCGCCTTCGCCCAGATCGAAACCGGTGTTGACGTGCTTTACGCCGAACGTGCCGGTGTTGTCGATGCGGCCCGCGAGAAAGGCATCATCGCCTTCGGCAACGTCAACGACATGAACAAGGAAGAAAACGGTAAAGACGTGGTCGTCACGTCCGCCCTTTGGCACATGGAATCGGCGATCAATAACGCCATTGCCGAAGTCAAATCCGGCTCCTTCAAAGCGTCCGATTACAAAGAATGGACGATGATGGCCAAAGGCGGCGCCAGCCTTGCGTCGTACTATGAATTTGATGGTAAAATATCTGCTGACATCAAAGCAAAAGTTGCCAAGTTGCAAGCCGAAATCATGGCTGGCAAATTTACCGTCAAGATCAATGACGAAGAACCTAAATCGACCTTCTAGAGAAGCCTATAAAGGGGGGGAGGAGTATCAAAACTTCCCCCCTGCTATAGCTTGAGAGTGGGGGGAGGCGATGACGGTACTGAAAATCAACGGCATTACCAAGAATTTCGGATCCTTGGTTGCCAATGACGACATTTCACTAAGCCTGGAAGCGGGCGAGGTTCTGGCCCTTCTTGGCGAGAACGGCGCCGGCAAAACGACCCTGATGAACATCCTGTTCGGCCACTATGTTGCCGACACGGGAAACATCGAAGTCTTTGGCAAGGCTCTGCCGCCGGGCGATCCGGAAGAGGCCATTGAAGCCGGCGTCGGAATGGTCCACCAGCACTTTACCCTAGCCGAAAACCTCAGCGTTCTGGAAAACATCATCCTGGGCACGGAATCCCTGCTCGCCTGGAAGTCCGACACCAACGCCGCGCGGGCCAAGCTCGACGCCCTGGCCGATCAATATGGCATGCGGGTCGAGCCCGACAAACTGGTCGCCGATTTATCCATTGGCGAGCGCCAACGCGTCGAAATATTGAAAGTGCTCTACCGCGACGCCAAAATTCTTATTCTCGACGAGCCGACGGCGGTGCTGACACCGCAAGAAGTCGACCACCTGTTCGAGACCTTGCGGATCATGGTCGCGGGCGGTCTATCTATTATTTTTATTTCTCACAAGCTGCATGAAATTCTCGCCATCAGCGACCGGGTCAATGTGCTCAGGCGTGGCCGGATGGTCGGCCA
>CBFDEA010000452.1:0-2294 GCA_965603695.1 uncultured Rhodospirillaceae bacterium
TCGGTGCCGCCGACGGTGACCATGGGGAAGACGATATGGGCGCCCTTAAGGCCGTCCGGGGCGAGCGCTTCGATGTAACCTTCGTCGAGTTCTATTTCCGCGCCCATTTGGGCCAGCGCCTTAAGATGCAGGTCGACCGGCCGGGTGCCGATGGCGCAACCGCCAGGCAGCGACACCCTGGCCTTGCCAAACCTGGCCAGCAAGGGACCGAGCACCAGCACCGAGGCCCGCATCTTGCGCACCAGATCATAAGGCGCCGTGGTTTTCTTGACGCCGCCGGCGTTGAGTTCAAAGACCCGGCCATGATTGCCGCCGCCACCGCCGAGCCCATTCATCGACATGCTGACACCAAGATCGGCGAGCAAATGAGCCATCGTCGAGACGTCGGCCAGATGCGGCAAATTCGACAGGGTCAGCGTCTTGTCCGACAACAAACAGGCGGCGAGCAGGGGCAACGCCGCATTTTTAGCGCCGCCGATGTGGATCGTGCCAGTCAATCGCCGGGAGCCGCGAATTAAAATTCGGTCCATGGGGGTCCAATAATCAAAAAAATCATAACAAAGCGGACACCGCCCGCAGGGAGTTTTTACTCCATGGGACGGCCATCGACAAGCAGCGAAACAATCCCTTGCCGGGGGGCCTTAAGTATCCTTGTCGGCTGGGGTGTCGCGCCCACGAATTTGGCTTTTGCGCTTTTTCAGGTTGGCGCGCAGCGCTGCGGCCTGCCGTTGGCGGCGTTCTTCGGCCAATTTATCGTGACGACCGCCCTTTTTTTGGGCCGGGCCTTGTGGCCCTGCGGCCTTGTTTTCCGTCATTTTTTCACTTTCCCGGCAATCTTCATTAAGCGCCATGGTGCGCGCCCGAAAAAACTTCGTCAAGGGACGCTTGCAAGCGAACAAGTGCTATGGCATTGTGCGCGCCTTCACGCCTGAGGCTCGTTCGCAGGTGTCGTCGAAGGGTCCTTCGACAGCCCAAATATGCCGCCGTAGCTCAGGGGTAGAGCGCGCCATTGGTAATGGCGAGGTCGACAGTTCAATTCTGTCCGGCGGCACCATTTACCCACCGATCAGCACCAAGCCTGAACGATTTCGCGGATGTTTTCAGGCCCCGGACCAATTGTTTCGATAGTGCAGCGCCGCGCTCATGAGTCGGTCAGTTGGCCATTGATCTGGCGCGAGTGGCCGCGCAACAGGGCGACGGCTTCACCCTTACTATTGCTAACGGTGACGTCGCAAACGCCGCTACGGCCGCGCAGAGAAACCTCTTCGGCCACCGCGCTCAGGGTATCGCCTATTTCCGCCGGTCCCGTAAAGGTGATGGTGCAATTGGTCGCCAGGGCCGTGCGGTCGTGGGAGTTGCAGGCGTAGGCAAATGCCGTGTCGGCCAAGGTAAAGGTGGCTCCGCCATGGCCAATCTTTGCGGCGTTGGACATGTCGGCACGCACGACCATGGAGCAACGGGCGTAGCCGGGCCGGATTTCCTCCAGGGTTATGCCCAGATGCTCGGCGAGTTTGTCGCCCGCACGGATCACATGACCGACTGCTTCGGCGCGCTCCTGAAGGTGCTTCTTATTCATGGCCCCATTATGGCACGGCAATTATGAAAACAAACCCCCGCCTGCGGCGTCGGGGTATCTTTCGCCTGAAGGCGCTCCCCTGCCAAGGGCGTATTGACCCGCTGATGATAAAGCCGCGTTTACGCTTGGCTGCCCTGATTAAGTTCGTGATTTTCAATCCCGTCTGGACCCTTGCCGCGTTCCTCTGTACGCTCGGGGCCAGCAGGAAAACCACAGAGAAAATGGCGGATATGAAAAGGGCGAAGAAACAGCGTAAGCAAAAACCCAGTCAAAAAGCGCGTAAAAACAAGCAAGTCGTATTGCCGCTAAAAGTTAAACCGGATTTTGCCGCCGCCACCCTGCATCACCAAAACGGACGAACCGCCCAAGCCGCGAAAATTTACCAGGCGATCCTGGATGCCGACGGCGCTCATACGCCGTCTCTGAATAATCTAGGCATGATCCTGACGGGCGAAGGCAACAATGAGCAAGCCATTACCCTGTTCACTAAAGCCATTGCGCTCGACCCCGATAACGCGCGTTCCCACAGCAGCATGGCAATCGCCCTGTATCAACTGGGGCGGTTGGATGACTCCCTGCTTTCGTTTCGCAAGTCATTGGCCATAAACCCGGCAGATGAACAGAGCCACTTCAATCTTGGCAATGTCTTGAAAGAGATCGAACGCCCCCTTGAGGCGATTGCCAGCTACCGCGAAGCCCTGCGCTTGAACCCGGGAAA
>CBFDEA010000453.1:0-2291 GCA_965603695.1 uncultured Rhodospirillaceae bacterium
CACCTATGAGGCCAACATGGCCATGCATGACTGCGACGTGATGCTGTGCGTCGGCGCCCGCTTCGATGACCGGGTGACCGGCAGGCTCGACGCGTTCTCGCCAAACTCCGTAAAAATCCACATCGATATCGATCCGTCCTCGATCAACAAGAACGTCCATGTCGAGTTGCCCATCGTCGGCGATGTCGGCCACGTTCTCGAAGACATGATCAAAATCTGGAAGTCGGGCCAGAACAAGGCCGACGAGAAGGCCATGAAATCCTGGTGGAAGACCATCGATAAGTGGCGCGAACGCAAAAGCCTCGATTACGACCGCACCGCCACCAACATCAAGCCGCAGTACGCCATCGAGCGTCTCTACGAGCTGACCAAGAAGCAAAGTGAGGTCTACATCACCACCGAGGTCGGCCAGCATCAGATGTGGGCGGCCCAGCATTTCCATTTCGAACACCCCAACCGGTGGATGACGTCGGGTGGCCTGGGCACCATGGGCTACGGTCTGCCCGCCGCCATGGGCGTGCAGTTGGCCCACCCCAAGGCGCTGGTTGTCGATATCGCCGGGGAGGCGTCGATCCTGATGAACATTCAGGAAATGGCGACCCTGGTGCAGTACGATTTGCCGGTCAAGGTGTTCATCCTGAACAACGAATACATGGGCATGGTGCGCCAGTGGCAGGAACTGCTGCACGGCGGACGCTACGCCGAAAGCCATATGCAGGCACTGCCCGATTTCGTCAAACTGGCCGAAGCCTTCGGCGGTGTCGGCCTGCGGGCGACCAAGAAAGAGCAACTCGACGATGTCATCGGCGAGATGCTCGCCTGCAACCGTCCGGTGATTGTCGATATCGCCGTCGATCAGAAGGAAAATTGCTACCCGATGATCCCCTCGGGCGCCGCCCACAACGAAATGCTCTTCGGCCCATCCGACCATGCCGAAGAACCGGTATCCGAAGACGGCATGGTGCTGGTATAAGCTTGCTCCAAAAGCCCGCGTAAATGTGATATAACCCGATGAATTGGGATTAAAGACTGTGACACCGATAGACGAACCAGAAACCGCCCACACCATGTCCGTGCTCGTCGATAACGAGCCGGGTGTCCTTGCCCGCGTCGTCGGCCTGTTTTCAGGCCGCGGTTACAACATCGAAAGCCTGACCGTCGCCGAGGTCAATTTCGAAGACAACCTGTCGCGCATTACCATCGTCACCTCCGGCACGCCGATGATCATCGAACAGATCAAGGCCCAGCTCGAACGGCTGGTGCCGGTGCACGGGGTCAACGATCTGACCGTCGATGGCCCGCATGTGGAACGTGAACTGGCCCTGGTCAAGGTCCGTGGCACAGGTGAGCAAAGAGTCGAATCCCTGCGTATCGCCGATATTTTCCGGGCCCGCGCCGTCGACAGCAGCAATGACTCGTTTGTTTTCGAGATCGTCGGCGACACCGGCAAGCTCAACGCTTTTATCGAATTGATGGGACCGTTGGGACTCATAGATGTTTCCAGAACCGGCGTCGCCGCCATTGCGCGCGGCACCGTGGTGATGGATCACGACTGATATTTTTTAACTTTTATCCAGACTCTTAAATTAAGGAAATACAATGCGAGTTTATTATGATCGTGACGCCGACGTTAACCTGATCAAATCCAAGAAAGTCGCCATTGTCGGCTACGGCAGCCAGGGCCATGCCCATGCGCTGAACCTGCGCGACAGCGGCATCAAGGACGTCTGCGTCGCCCTGCGCGAAGGCTCGGCAAGCGCCAAGAAGGCCGAAGCCGAAGGCCTCAAAGTGATGTCCGTCGCCGACGCCGCAGCTTGGGCCGACGTCATCATGATGCTCTGCCCCGACGAGTTGCAGTCCGACATCTACTACGCCGACATTCACAAGAACATGAAGGAAGGCGCGGCCCTGGCGTTCGCCCACGGCCTCAACATTCACTTCAACCTGATCGAAGCGCGTACCGACATCGACGTCTTCATGATCGCCCCTAAAGGCCCCGGCCACACGGTGCGCGGTGAATACCAGAAGGGTGGCGGCGTTCCGTGCCTGGTCGCCGTCGATCAGGACGCCACCGGCAACGGCCTGGAAGTCGCACTTTCTTACGCCAGCGGCATTGGCGGCGGGCGCTCCGGCATTATCGAGACGACGTTCAAGGAAGAATGCGAAACCGATCTGTTCGGCGAGCAGGTCGTCCTCTGCGGTGGTCTGATGGAGCTTATCAAGAACGGTTTCGAAACCCTGGTCGAAGCCGGTTACGCCCCGGAAATGGCCTATTTCGAATGCCTGCACGA
>CBFDEA010000454.1:0-2291 GCA_965603695.1 uncultured Rhodospirillaceae bacterium
ACCGGCAACCGTCAAGACGGCAGCCAATGCCAACACGATTTTCCGGGAAACCAGCGACAGGACGGCCACCAGCAGGCCGACCATGAACGCCAGGGCCGGGGTGTCGGCGCTGCTTAGAAAAATCACGCCGATTGTTATCATTAGCGCCAATACACTTGCCGTCGTACCAAAGCGATTCTTAACCGCAAGTGCCCACGGCCAGGCAAAAATGGCGAATACAGACATACCGGCATCTAGCCCGGCCAGCATGTTTTTGGCCGTACTGATATTGTTGCCTTTCGCGATCTGGATCGTGCGGTTCAAAAACCCGTCTGTAAGTTGTTCAAAAACGATCAGCAAAAGCGCCAGGACGCCGCCAACGACAATGCCCAGATAAAGTTTCTTTCGTTCCTCTTCTGTCAACACATTTACCGTGTCGACAAGAAACAAGCCGCCAAAAAATGTCGCCGCCAGGGTCAAGGCGGTGCGCAGCGACGATACAGGTTCGATCGACCAAATGGCGCTGATTGCCGCAAGCCCCAGGAAGGCCATGAGGCAGAGGGCGACGGGTTGTCTCAGAATCGTGCGTATCCGCGCGCTATCGAAGCCCAGGATAAAAACCAGTACGGCGGCGATGATAAACAGGGGTGCCACCCCCTTGGAGGCGAACAAGGCAATCGGCAACAGCAAAATCGCAACACCGCGCAGCACCCGCCCTGTATTGAGCAGGCCATTATGGCGTTCAGGCATGGGGGTCATAATTGCGGCTGGAGGAATCGTTCATTCATCAGGAATTTCTAATAAGGTGAAATTTGGGTCGCTATAGAGCAACGCATCGGCTTTACTCTATGTTCGAACTTATAGTACATCTTGGCGTATTGTGAGAGGTAAAATTTTCAGACACACCCTGCCTGTCATCAATGAACTAAATATCACTTTTAGCAATAACTCTAATTTTAAATGAATTATTTACCATGAAATTTTCCCGGATATTAAACGTAGCAGCCGTAAACGCACTGCGACAGAACCGGCTCTTCACCCTCTTCTTTGTTATATGTCTGTTGTTTGCATATACCTTCACGGCTACCAATACTGTACTGGACAGGACTGATAATGGATCTGGCAATTACTACTCAGTCCTAGATGTGGTCTCAAATTTAAGTTCTGGGGAAAAATTAAGAATAGAAATCGCGCTTAAAGGCCCCATGGCTGATAAGGCCGACGAAAGTCAAAAATCCATTATAATAAAATGGGCGAAATCAGGCGCCAACGAACAAGACTATATAGAAAATATTAGCCCTATTATAAAGAGCAACTGCCTGTCCTGTCACAGCGGAAGTGATTCACGCGTGCCGAATCTCGATGGCTATTCAAATCTATTAAAATATTCAAATATCGATACTAAAGAGTCATCGCAATCCATATTTTCCAATATTCAAGTTTATCAATTGAACTTCATAGCCCTGATAATATCATTTCTATTTATTCTATTATTTTACTTATTTTATGTTGAAAAAATAAATCATCGTTCTTTTCTTAAATTAGTTTTAGCCGTCTTTTTTGTTGGGGTTTTAATTTCTCTTTTGCCGACGGGCAGCACCTTTGGAACGTCCGTTGTCGTCATTGTCTCAACGGTTGCAACCCTGAGCGCGTTTGTCTTTTTTATCGCCATGCGGTTCTTACAATTATTTCTAATATCAACAAGCCGGTCCTTTGCGCTTAACACCGCCCGCACCCCTGTTTTTCTGAACTTTATTGGCAAGCACCTATTTGCTCTTCTTACAGGGCTGGCAATTTTTGTCGTCGGTGCTTCAGGGGCCGCATATTTTTCCTATAAATATATTCAATCTCACGGATTTTGCCTTGGCGTGATGTGCCACTACACAGGTGAGATTAGTGAATTTGAAAAATCTTACTGGCAAATTGAATCCGCCGAAGCCAGGGCGCAATTGCCAAAGTACAAGACGCTCCCCGCGATAAGTGAAAGTAAGCTTACGCCTTCGGCCCTTGGCAAATCTGAAGATCGTTTCAGAACGTGGGGGAAAGTATATGGAGATTCCCAAGGGACCAAGTTTTCCAGCTTAACTGATATTAATACGGCCAATGTTAAGGACCTTGAAGTTGCCTGGGAGTATCGCGCGGATGCGGATAAATTGGTTCGCCTTCAATCGACGCCGCTGATCATTGGCAACATTTTGTACTCACCAACAGCCGCTGGAAATTACGTTGCGCTGAATGCAAAAACGGGTCACGAAATTTGGAAATTCATTCCCCATTCCGGCGCTCCAGGACTTCGCGGGATTACCTGGTGG
>CBFDEA010000455.1:0-2279 GCA_965603695.1 uncultured Rhodospirillaceae bacterium
GCAACCGCGCTCCAGCGGTAGCCCAAGCGAATGCCCGCCGCATCGACGTAGTCCAGGTCGCTCGGCATCTGACGGCTGTGGAAATCGGAAATGCGGTGGGCCGCCAGTTCGAGGGCCGCCAGCAAGGCCGGATCGCACTGGGCCACCGCCGCGTCGACTTCTGCGGGGCCGATGGCCATGCCTTTGGCGTGCAAGTCGAAACCATCGAAACGCTGGGTCAACTCAGCCAGCGCCGCGTCGCCACGCTGGCGAACATCGGCAAGGATCGCCGCAACGACGTCGCCGACATCGGCATTGCTCTCGCGCTTACCACTGAGCAACACCGCAAAGGCTGCGGCGAAATCCTTATCGGCGGTGTTCAGGCGGGCCGTCATCACACGCTCTCGAGGTCTGGTTTCGTTGTCACCAGGGCTTTGCGGAAATCCTCGATCAGCCCGCCGATTTCATCGGGACGGGTTTTCCAGGCGGCCCTGTTGACGGCCAGCGAGGAGGTGATATCGGCAATGTGTTCGATTTCCACCAGGCCGTTGGCGCGCAGCGTATCGCCGCTCGACACCAGATCGACGATGCGGCGGCACAGTCCCAGTTTCGGCGCCAGTTCCATGGCCCCATTCAATTTGATGCATTCCGCCTGGACGCCGCGCCGGGCAAAGTGGCGGCTGGTGATGCCGGGATATTTGGTGGCGACGCGGACGTGACTCCAGGTGCCGGGATCGTCGTCGCCAATCATCTCCTGGGGTTCGGCGACGGCCATGCGGCAGTAGCCAATGCCCAAGTCCAGCGGCGCATAGATCTCCGGATAATCGAATTCCATCAATACGTCGCCGCCGACAACGCCGAGGTGGGCCGCGCCGAAAGCGACAAAGGTCGCCGCATCGAAACTGCGCACCCGGATGATATCGAGGCCCGGCTTATTGGTCGTGAAGCGCAGTTGGCGCGCGCTATCATCGCTGAAGGCCGGCTCGGGTTCGATCCCGGCGGCACGCAGCAGTGGCATCACTTCCTTCAGGATGCGTCCCTTGGGCAGGGCCAGGACAAGTTTTTCTTTCACACTCGGCATATCTTCCTCAGGTCATCAAGGCTTGCAAAGGCGGCATTAATAAAGGGTTTTTATTGCTTTAACCAGCCTGTTCAAGCAATCCCCCCTTGTCCCCGCAAGGGCGCGGGTTGTGTTGTTATTCAAAACGTTAGGTGAATAAATTTCTAAAATGAGTGGGATTTAGGGCCGTTTTGTGCTAGCAAATGATTCGCAAAAGCTTGATGGGAGGCTTTTGTTGCGCGAATTTGGCGCTGTTTGTGACTCTAAAAGTGAGTAAGAAAAAATGTCTGTTGGAACTGTTAAATGGTTTAACCCGACCAAGGGTTTTGGTTTTATCGAACCTGAAGAAGGCGGCAACGACGCCTTCGTGCATATCTCCGCCGTTCAAAAGGCCGGGATGGATACCCTTCGCGAAGGGCAAAAGGTCGAATTCGAGCTCGTTCCCGGTGACGGTGGGCGACTAATTCTCGACATCCTGGGTCAGCCTTTGACCCGCTCTATATCGGCGCCGCAGGCGGCGAGCTTTTCTTCGAGCCGTTCGTACCCCCGATCGAGGTGGTAGACGCGGTTGATTTCGGTCTCGCCCTCTGCCGCCAAAGCCGCCAGGACGAGTGACACGGATGCCCTGAGATCCGTCGCCATTACCTGTGCGCCTTTTAAGCCGTTACCACCACGGATAATGGCAGAGGACCCGTGCACGTTGACGTCGGCCCCCATGCGCGACAATTCGGGGACATGCATGAAGCGGTTCTCGAAAATTGTTTCGGTGATCATCGAGGCACCATCGGCAACCGCCATCAAGACCATCAGTTGCGCCTGCATGTCGGTGGGAAAGCCCGGGTAAGGCTCTGTCATCACATCGACGCCTTTAAGGCCGCCCGGCCCCCGGCGGACCCTGATCCCGTCCTCCACTTCGCTGATTTCGACCCCGGCCTGGCGCATGATATCGGCGACCGCGTCGATCAATTCCAGGCGCGTCCCCTTGAGGGTCAAATCGCCATCGGTGACCGCCGCGGCGACGGCGTAGCTGCCGGTCTCGATGCGGTCGGGGACGACGGAATATTCGGCCCCATGCAATTCTTTTTTACCGATGATGCGCAGGGTGTCCGTGCCGATGCCGCTGATATCGGCACCCATGGCGAGGAGACAGTGGGCCAGGTCGGTGACTTCGGGTTCGCGCGCGGCATTGGCGAGAACCGTTTCGCCATCGGCCAGTGTCGCCGCCATCAGCAGGTTTTCG
>CBFDEA010000456.1:0-2276 GCA_965603695.1 uncultured Rhodospirillaceae bacterium
GACTTCGATGTCCTTGGCCGAGTAGTCGCCATGGTCCTTGCCGACTTTGGCTTTTTTTGCTGGCTTGCTCATGTCACTCGCCGAAGGCTGGGCCGGGGGCGGGGTCTTTGCCACCTGGCTTTCTGCTGTCTCAAATAAATCCGCCATATTCGTCTTCAAACCGTCCCAGAAATTTCTATAGTCAGCGCCTTAATCTTTTAATCAAACGCGGACCTAAGTGAATTCACTTTAATGCAGTTTGATCTTGGACCCCATAATAGAGTACCTATATAAGCCTTGGCGACAAGATATTGTGTATATCAGGAGAGCGCGATGAGCAAGGATTCGACGGACGATTTAGAAAATAAACGCGGAACCCTGTCGATCCGAACACTGGCGATGCCCGCCGACACCAACCCCAACGGCGATATTTTCGGTGGCTGGCTGATGTCGCAGATGGATATCGCCGGCGGCATTACCGCCCATGCGCGGGCCCGCGGGCGAGTTGTCACTGTCGGCGTCGAGGCGATGACCTTTCATCTTCCGGTGCGGGTCGGCGATGTGGTTTGCTGTTATACGGATATCGTCAAAACCGGCAAAACTTCACTGACAATGTCCGTCGAGGTCTGGGTACTCAGGGAACGTGACGCCGACCACCGGGTCAAAGTCACGCAAGGCCTCTACACCTACGTCGCCATCGACGACGATGGCAACAAGCGGATGCTGCCCGAAACCTGAACCGGTCTTTATATCAGCAGTAACCACAGGTAACCGGCTGCGCACAGGCTGCTCAGGGCGGTGAATTCTTTGGCGAAGCCGTTGCCCAAGGATGTTTTCTCGTTGTTTTGGCTGAACATGGTTCCGTTTCCGTTTCTCTGTTTCGTGGGTCACTATTAAAGTTGTAATATAAAAAGAACAAAACAGCAACACTTATATTTAAGAGCCTGAAATATAAAGAAACACCGGATGATAAATAAAGCGATCACGGGACTTTGATTAGCCCCGCGAAGCGGTGTCGTTTACCAATAGGTCGATGCAACAGGGAGAATTTTGATATGCGTCTGGCTTTGATAACATTGGCCTTAACGGCTGTATTCCTCGGCAAAGTATCGGCCGGAGAGGTCGCTATCCTTGATGTCGAGGCGCGCCTGCAACAAGACGGCCGCTACGCTTTTTCCGTCACCCTGAAACACGCCGACAATGGTTGGGATCACTACGCCGACCGTTGGCAGGTGCTGGGACCGGACGGGGCCGTGCTGGGCGACCGGGTTTTAATGCATCCACACGTCAACGAACAGCCCTTCACCCGTTCGTTGTCAGGCGTCGCTATTCCAGGCGGATTGAAAAGCGTCTTCATCAGCGCCCACGATAAAATACACGGCGACAGCCTGAAAATGTACGAGATCACCTTGCCGGGGCGTTAAATATCCCGCCATTTATGGCAGGCGGTTTCGTGGCCGGGGCCGATGCTTTCGATCGCCGGCACTTTTTCGGCGCAGCTTTCAGCCATATGGGGGCAGCGCGGGTGGAACGGGCAGCCGCTTGGCGGATCGATGGGCGAGGGCAGCTCGCCGACCAGCTTGATGCGCTCTTTATGGGCCAGTGGGTCGGCCTTCGGCGTCGCCGATAACAAGGCCCGGGTATAGGGGTGGCGCGGGTTGTTGAAGATATCGTCGCGCGACCCTTTCTCGACCGGATGGCCCAGATACATCACCATAATTTCATCGGCGACATGCCGCACGACGCTTAAGTCGTGGGAGATAAACATATAGGCCAGATCGAATTCGTCTTGCAGGTCGCTTAGTAGATTGAGCACCTGGGCCTGAATCGAAACATCCAGGGCCGAAACCGGTTCATCGAGAATGACGATGCGCGGGTTGAGCATCAGGGCGCGGGCGACGGCGATACGCTGGCGCTGACCGCCCGAGAACATATGCGGATAGCGGTTATAGTGTTCGGGTCTAAGGCCGACCTTTTCCATCATCGCCTGGCCCGCCTGGCGGCGCGCGGCGGCGTTCATCGCCGTGTTGATTTTCAACGGCTCCTCCAAGATCGTGCCGACTTTCTGGCGCGGATTGAGCGACGAGTAGGGGTCTTGGAAGACAATTTGTACGGTCCGGCGTAAGGTCGCCCGTTTGTCCGCTACGGTATCTAGAACATTAAGCCCGTCGATCAGCAAGCGCCCGCCTGTGGGTTCCTCGATCATAGTCAATAGTCGTGCCAGCGTTGACTTGCCACAGCCGGACTCGCCAACAACACCGAAAGTTTTGCCTTGCTCCATGGTGAAATCGACACCG
>CBFDEA010000457.1:0-2275 GCA_965603695.1 uncultured Rhodospirillaceae bacterium
GGTCAGGAAGGTCCGTTCCGCCGTAACGTTGAGTTTGATTCGCCCATCATCGAGGAACTCGGGTGTCAGGGCGAGTTTCACCCCGATCTCCTTTTGCACGCTCACCGTGGCCCCGTCACTGTTCGATCCTCCGACGGCCGCTGCATCGACTTCGACGCCTGAGAAAAATTCCGACTGCTCGCCGGCCATGGCGACAAGTGTGGGACGGGCCAGAATCTCGTTGCGGGTGGTGTTGGAGTTGGCGATGTTCAGCGAGTAATTGATTGATTTAATATTGATGGCCTTGGTGATGGTATGCGTGACGTTGCCGATGGTCTGCGAGGCCGCCTGTTTGAACGCAAAGCCGGAGGATGACTCATCCGTCGTACCGAATTGCAATGTCAGGCCGTTCAAAAGGTTGACGCCCTTCGATGTGGTCAGATCCTCCTCGGTTCGGATAATGACCACATCGACGATGACCATCTTGTGCGCATCCTCAGGCGGGGCTTCTTCTGCTCCTTCCTCGGTCTCGGCTGAAGGGTCGTATTCTGGTTCCTCCGTCTCCTCGGCGACCGCGACGACGGAGGAAGCGGGGGAAGCGGGCGGTGCTGTCTGGGTTTCGACGTTCGGTTTCGGATAGGCCCCCATATTGGGCATCTGAGCTACCTTGGCCACTGAGGCTCTGGCGTGGAAGCGCTGCCAGTCTTCGAGGCGGCGCGCCACGATTTCGGTCTGCCGTCCGTTGTTCGAGACCTTCTTGAAGCGACCGAAATAGTCTTTGGTTTTTTCCTCGTCACCCAGGGCGGCCATGACAAGCGAAGCGGCGCGCAGTTCCTTCACGCCGCCTGGATGGTTCTCCTGCAGGCGCGTCAGGATGCCCGCGGCCGTTTTCAAATCCCGCGAATAGTAGGAGGCGACGGCGAGGTTGTAGAGGATATCCTTGTCGTCCGGGTTGTACAGAGCAGCTTCCGCCAGGTATTCGCGGGCCGCCGAGTAGTTTTTCTGCTCCATGAACAGCATGCCGAGGTGATAATGCGCCAACCAGTTGCCGCTGTCGAATTTTAATGCCAAGGCATAGCCCTGCTGGGCCATAGGATAAAGCGACGCATCGCCCTTGAGCGCGCGCAGGTGATAGGCTAGGCCGTTGAGGAATTGAAGATAGGAGTTGGTCGTATCCAGCTTGAGGGCCAAATTGAACATGGCCGACGCTTTGTCGTAGTCGCCCAACTGGATTGTCTCGATCCCCTTATTGGCCAGCATCTGCGGCTCGGAGATGAAACTGTCCTTGGTTACTCCCGCAATTGACGTAGGGCTATCGGCGCCGGGCGTCACGCAGCCGGTAAGTCCCATCATGAACAGCACGGCTGACAGGCGGCAAAGTCGGCACCATGCACGAGAACGACTGCCCAGCCGCATGGCATCGGAAGCCACCGACAGAGGGGCAGCCAGCTTACTCTCAACCTGTTTCAACAGTTCCCCCCGGATTCTTGCCCAATGTCGCATTCGCGAACAATCACAACGCGTTCCGTGCATTGTGACCCTAAAGATTCCGAACTGCAAGTACACAGAGAAGACCCCGCCCCTGGGGCACCCATCCACCCTCGTGGTGGGACCACTCAGCCCAAATAAAATCGGCTCCTTGCCTTATTTCAGCGGGATGGCGAACGAGCCCCCGAAGGCGCCGCCGGCGCTCAACCTGATTTCGGGGCCGCTGAATGTCATCTTCTTGCTAACAGGGTTTGGCGTCATCCAATCGACGATGCGCTCGCCACCGACTTTGCCGACATCAACACTGATGCCACCGAAGCCCGCGGCACCGATGCCGATGCTGACCGCATCCGCCAAATTGAGGGCAACGCCCCAACTGAAGACGTCGTTGCGTCCCCAGTCGGTCACGCCGTCGTCGAAGTCCCAGCCGACACTCACGCCGACCTCCCCAAGGGAAGAGACGCTTCCGAGCAGGCTGTCTTCGTCAGAACTGGGGGCCTTTGGCCAACTTTTGGAATAGCCGATCGGCACCGACAGGGAGTGCTTGTTCTTGAAGTCGGTCGCGAAACTCACGCCGAAGGAAATTCCATTATAGGGCTCGGGCAGCGGCGGAACGATGCCAAGACCGATCGACATCATGTGGGACGGCGTCGCGGCATATGCCGTCGAGACAGGGTTGAACCGGTCCCACGGCCCCGGCTCCAACTGAGCGAAGATGCTTTCCAGACCCAGTTTCTTAAATTCCTTGGCGATGGCATTACCGTTGCCACTGCACATGATCTCCGGATTGAGCAGCAAGTTGATGATC
>CBFDEA010000458.1:0-2272 GCA_965603695.1 uncultured Rhodospirillaceae bacterium
GGTATTACTTCTTTCGTTTTCATTATCAACAACCTTACCTGATTCTTCTACCGACTTACAATCTCTAGTCTAATAAGTTGAAAAAATATCATGCAAGACATTGTCACCAATTTTTATTCTCAGCCTTGAAACTATGCCCGCATTCAATTCAAGTACCGCCAGCACCGGCCGGGGAGAGGCGATAACGTCCGTCGAAAAGGGCGTGGTATTGACCGCAATGCCGACAATCTTGCCAAATTTGTCGATAAACAGCATATCCAGGGGAATGAAGGTATTTTTCATCCACATGCGAATTGGCTGGGGCTTGGCGTAATCGAACAGCATTCCGGCGTCATCATCCATGTGCCGTCTTTCCATCAGGCCACGCATATGGGCGGCTCTGGTTTTGGCGACTTCGATGCGAAAGTGATGGCGGTTTTCTGTCGTAACGATTGTCAAGTTTGAGCGTTCGAATACGACTGCCTGATTTTCGCCACAAAGAGCCGAATACTGAAACCCGACAAGGCTCGCAACCAACGCCACGATGAAAAAACAACCTTTTACAAAATAACCTGGGCCAGCAAATACAGGGGCACTTTCCCGAACTACGGAAATCGGTGAAACCGGGTGCTTTTTTTCTGGCTCGAACATGCCGACAAACCTATTGTCTGTTGATGTGAATTGCCACCCCGAAGGGAAATGGAATTGTTACACGTACTTAGCCTTGGTGGCGTATTGGGGATCTTGTGGATGCTGCTGTCGGGCCTTCTCGAAGGCTGGCTGCTGGCGCTTGGATTGTCCTCCATTGTCCTCGTTGTGATCTTGGCCCATCGTATGGACGTCATTGACCACGAAGGCCATCCTATCCATATCAGTTGGCGGGCGCTATTGTATTGGCCCTGGCTGGCCTGGGAAATCGTCAAGGCCAACATCGATGTCGCCCGTGCTATCGTTACCCCGAAAATGCCGATTACACCGAAAGTCTTGCACATCAAATCCTTACAGATAACCGAATTGGGCCACGTTATTTACGCCAACTCGATCACCCTGACACCCGGCACCGTTACCTTGGGACTGGATAATGGTTCCATGGACATTCACGCCCTGACCCCGGTCGCTATAGAAGGTTTGCTCAGTGGTGAAATGGATCGCCGGGTCCACGCCGTCGAAGGTATGGCCGACGGCACCGTGGGCAACGTCTAGTATGTTCAGCGCCGCCGCCATCGCTATTCTCGTTACCATGCTTCTTGTCCTTGTCAGGGCATTGAAGGGTCCGACTGTTTTCGACAGGATTCTCGCCGTCAACGCTTTCGGCACCCTGACCGTCCTATTGATATCGGTTTACGGTTTTTTGACAGACCGCCCCGAATTCCTGGATATCGCGCTAGTCTACGCGCTGATTAATTTCATCGGCGTTATCGCCGTCTCAAAGTTCGTCCGCTTCGGAGACTTGGCGCAACCTTTGCCCGACGACGATCCGGGGGATATCTGATGGAAATGATCATCGACCTGGCCAGTTGGGCCTTTTTCATTGGCGGTTCAATTTTCCTGCTGATTGGTGCCGTCGGCATGATCCGATTGCCCGATATGTTTACGCGCATGCACGCGGCGGGCATTATCGACACCATGGGCGTCGGTATGTTTTTTGCCGGAATGATTTTACAGGCCGGGATGACCCTGATTTCGGTCAAACTATTCCTGATCGTCCTGTTCCTGATGTTCACCCTTCCGACCACCACCCATGCCCTGGCCCGCGCCGCCATAGCTGCCGGCCTAAAGCCGCTTAGCGATGACGATGACACCGACGCCAGAGAATTGGACCTGATGCAAAAGCTTGAGGAAGAAAGGAAAAGACTATCGAAAACCTGATCGTCATTGTCCTGCTGTCCTTCATGGCCATTACGGCTTATTCGCTGGTGCGTATTCACAACCTGTTTGCCGCGGTTATGATGTCGGGCATCTACAGCCTGCTGGCAGCGGTTGTTTACGTTGTCATGGACGCCGTTGACGTCGCCTTCACCGAGGCCGCCGTCGGGGCCGGTATCTCAACCGTGCTGATGCTGGGAACCCTTGCCATAACCTCGCGCATGGAAAAAGAAACGAAAATCCTGGAACCGGTACCGCTGGCCATCGTCACGCTGACCGGGGGCTTGTTGATTTATGCGACCCTGGACATGCCCCATTATGGTGACCCGACGGCACCAATCCACCATCATGTCGCCCCCCACTACATCGAAAAATCCGCCCAGGAAGTCGGCCCGCCCAATATGGTGACTTCGATCCTGGCCAGTTA
>CBFDEA010000459.1:0-2270 GCA_965603695.1 uncultured Rhodospirillaceae bacterium
TCCTGAGAAAGATAAATTTAAGCGTGCGAACCCTACCAGACCCAATCCACAGGCGAAAGCTGCCGCTAAATATTTTAATGACCGACAGCGTCCGCCTGGCAAACCCGTTGCCCGCTGCCGCGGCGTTGAGCGCCGGTAGCGCCGTCATCATGCGCCATTATGACGATGCCGATCGCGTCGGGTTGGCGCGTCAGCTTATTGCCCTGTGTCGACCCCGCCATGTTTCCGTGCTGGTTGCCGGTGACGCCCGCCTTGCCCTGGCCGTGGGCGCCGACGGCCTGCATCTGCCGGACGCCCTGTTAGCCCGAGGCCTGGCCAGCACGCGTGCTGCCTTGCGCCCCGGCATGCTGCTTTCGGCCGCCGCCCACTGTCCCCTGGGACTACGCAGGGCGGCTACGGTAGGCGCTGATTTTGCTTTATTATCGCCGGTATTTCCGTCAAAAAGCCATCCTGGTGGCGACACTATCGGCGTCCTGCGCTTTGCCGCCTGGACACTGCAGGCACACTTGCCGGTGTTCGCGCTGGGCGGTGTTAATAGCCAAAACGTCGCTCGCCTGACCGGCTCAAAGGCGCTCGGGTGGGCGGCAATTGAGGCTTTCAGTGAAAACGCCGATGCATAGAGCCAACAACAGGCTATAGTGCGGCGCAAATCTTTCGTATATTAAGTTAATTGAAACTTATGGAGCTCGCTTCGGCATGAATAATCTACTGACTAAAGGCCGTAACATGCCTGAATTCGTGAACCCGGCCCGGTATTTGATGTTTGCTCTTCTCGCAGTCGCCAGCCTGATGCTTGGCGCCTGCACCGAAGGTGAGCCCGCAGGTGAGCCGCAAACCTCAACCGATATCAATTTCAAGGACCAGAGCACCAATGGCGGCATTTTCGGCGAGGGTGGCATGTTCGGTGCCGACCCTTATGCCGACGGTCGCTCGATCGGGGTCAACAGCTTTTTATGGCGGGCCTCCCTTGATACTATCTCCTTCATGCCGGTCCGTTCCGCCGATCCCTTCGGCGGCGTTATCATCACCGATTGGTATTCCGCCGGTCAGGCTCCCAATGAACGCTTCAAGCTAAACGTTTACATTCTTGGCCGCGCGCTGCGCGCCGACGGCGTTCGTGTCGCTGTTTTCCGTCAGGCTCTCGACGCGCAAGGCGGCTGGCGCGATATGCCCATCGGCGAGACGACGGCAACGAAAATTGAAGACAATCACTCAAAATGTCGAACTATAATTCCAAGGAAACCGAGGCCAAGTGGCAGGCGGAATGGGAAAGCAAGGGCGCTTTCACCGTTACCGAGGACACCTCAAGGCCAAAATACTACGTGCTGGAAATGTTTCCCTATCCATCGGGCCGCATCCACATGGGCCACGTCCGCAACTACACCTTAGGTGATCTTGTCGCCCGTTACAAAAAGGCGCGTGGATTTAACGTCCTGCATCCCATGGGCTGGGACGCCTTCGGGCTGCCGGCAGAAAACGCCGCCATTGCCAATAATGTTCCCCCCGCCCAGTGGACCCGCGACAATATCGCGACCATGCGCACACAGCTTAAAAGTATGGGCCTGTCTTACGACTGGAGCCGGGAAATCGCCACCTGCGATCCTGAATATTACCAGCACGAACAAAAAATGTTCCTGGATTTTCTCGAGGCCGGGTTGGTCTATCGAAAAGAATCATGGGTCAACTGGGATCCGGTAGAAGATACCGTTCTGGCCAACGAGCAAGTGATTGATGGCAAAGGCTGGCGTTCCGGGGCCGATGTCGAAAAGCGCAAGCTGACCCAGTGGTTCTTGAAAATCACCGAATATGCCGATGATCTGCTCGATACCTTAAAAGAGCTGGATCGCTGGCCCGACCGGGTCCGCTTGATGCAGGAAAACTGGATTGGCCGCTCCGAAGGTGCCCACGTCCGCTTCAAACTTGTCGGTCGCGACGATAGCCTGGAAGTTTTCACGACCCGTCACGACACCCTGTATGGGGCCTCGTTTATGGCCATTGCCGCCAATCATCCGCTGGCCCAGGAAC
This sequence comes from uncultured Rhodospirillaceae bacterium, assembly GCA_965603695.1. GTDB lineage: Bacteria > Pseudomonadota > Alphaproteobacteria > Rhodospirillales > JABHCV01 > JACNJU01. The sequence continues at coordinate 2,026 of CBFDEA010000459.1, forward strand.
TGGCGGCGGACAATCCAGAGCTGGTCGATTTCATCGCCGAATGCAATCGCATGGGAACCAGCGAAGCGGCCATTGAAACTGCCGAAAAAATCGGTGTCGATACCGGCCTTAAGGTCGCCCACCCCTTCGATCCAAACAAGACGCTGCCCGTCTACGCGGCCAACTTTGTCCTTATGGATTATGGCACCGGGGCTATTTTCGGTTGCCCGGCCCACGATCAGCGCGATCTCGATTTCGCCCGCAAG
>CBFDEA010000460.1:0-2256 GCA_965603695.1 uncultured Rhodospirillaceae bacterium
ATCAGGCCAAGCAACGCCCGGTCCGGGCGGCGCTGACCAACTCGTTCGGTTTCGGCGGCACTAACGCATCGCTGGTGTTTAAAGCCTATTCTTAGTTAATGTAGGCGCATGCGTCGCCTGATTCTATTCACCCTGCTTTTTTTCAGCCTCACCGCCTTCGTCGGTGGCGGCTTTCTTGTCTGGGGCTACGTCCAGTACATCAAGCCCGGCCCGACCATCGCCGAGACGACGGTGGTTATTGCCCAAGGGGCGGGGATTAAAGCCATCGCCAAGACTTTGAGCGCGGCCGGGGTGATCGACGATCCGCTGATTTTCCGCCTGGGCGTGCGATTAAGCCGCGTCGACAAGGAACTGAAAGCCGGTGAGTACGTTTTCCCTTACGGGGTCAGCGCCAAGGCCGCCGCCGATGTCCTGATCGCCGGCAAGACCGTGGTCCGCCGCCTGACCATTGCCGAAGGTTTGACCTCCGTTCAGGTGTTCGAGCAACTGGTCGCCGCCGAAGGCCTGGAACAGGTTTTCGATGTGCCGCTGGAAGGTTCGGTCCTGCCGGAGACCTATCATTACACGTACGGCGACAGCCGCGCCGATCTGACCCAGCGCATGGTCAAGGCGATGGATAAGGTCTTGTTCGGATTGTGGGCCGAGCGCGACGACGGCTTGCCGCTTGCGAGCCCGACCGAGGCCCTGATTCTGGCCTCCATCGTCGAGAAAGAGACCGGCCTGAACGATGAAAGAGGCCACGTTGCCGGTGTTTTCATCAACCGTTTGCGAAAGGGCATGCGCCTGCAATCGGACCCGACGGTGGCTTACGGCCTGAGCGAAGGCGACGGGCCGCTGGGCCGCCCGCTGACCCGCGCCGACCTGAAAGCGGAAAATCCCTATAATACCTATCTGATCAACGGCTTGCCGCCCGGGCCGATCTGCAATCCGGGACAGGCGGCGATCCAGGCGGTGCTGAAACCGACCGCGACGGACGATCTCTACTTCGTCGCCGACGGCAACGGCGGTCACGCCTTCGCCCAAACCATGCAAGAGCACAACCGCAACGTCGCCAGATGGCGCAAAATCCGCGACGGCGAATAAGCACAAACCAACATCCGTCACTGCCGCCACCCCACACCCGTCATTCCCGCGTAGGCGGGAATCCAGTTCTTTCAACGACTTAGCCAAAATCGCCAGCGAATAACATAAAAAAATATTAAGGAACGAAGCCATTTCACCATGCGGGAAAGACCTCCCGAAACACAGATTCCACAGCAAAAGCCGCAAACCCCGATTCCGTTACCTATTCACCATGACAAAGAGCACTTATTTGTGAAAAGGAATATATTCCAAAATAGGGAAAATGTCAAGGCTTTGTTGGGTGTGCCGGGGCCGAGGCTCTTCCCGCAAACAACGAGGACTGCTTGGCGGTTGCTCTCGAATGACAGAGGGTGTTCTTTAAACAGCCTCTTATTTGGGCTCACCCTGAGCCTGAGCAACGACAACAGCGTCGGTTAAAGAATTAGGCAAGCCGTATCGGTCTGTTTGTAATTTCCAGTGGTTATGATCAGGGCTTCGACCATAATGATCTATAAGAGCGCAATAGATTTTCCATGATCCCTCAACAAACATGTAAGCCTGTTCGAAGCCTAGATCGCTAAGCGGATATGCGTCCCTATTGTCTTCAATCAAATGGGTGATCGTGTTCCTCGCATTGTGAAGCTCTTCTGCCAGCTCGCACAGATCATCGGATAACCCCAAATCCTCGGCAATTCGAGTCGGTGAATGTGTTCTTTCGATCGGTTGTTTATCGTGCAAATCCTTATCTGCCCGGTTTTTGAGTTTAATTGCGAGGCGATAGTAGTTGGCCGCCGAGAGTAGCCAGATATGGGCGAAGAGTGCCGATGCTATTGACTGACTGTATTCTTCGCTTTGAAGGAAACCCCGATCACTTAACGACTTAAGATATTCAGCATTTCCGTAACCTGGGTCTTCGTTTGATACATTATCAATCCAGTTATGGGGTATCTGATGAAGGTAATTGCTCCAGGCTCCAGATAAATGCCGAAAGCAAAGATCGTTGATCCGACGATAATGGTCGTCTTGGAGAAGAAGCGTGCCGGCTGGCATCGCATGTTTAGTAAGAAGTGCCATCAAATTTTTCCTATTTGAACTTCTGTTTTACTGCATCAAATACCCGCTCCAAAATCCTGTCGATGAGTCAAATTCGTGGAACAGTAAAATGTATACCATTACGTCATACCGGATACAATA
>CBFDEA010000461.1:0-2255 GCA_965603695.1 uncultured Rhodospirillaceae bacterium
GGTAGTCGATACGGAAATCATGGCGCTTGCCGGTGATCGTCATGTCGTCATCGCGGTCGTAAACGACCTTGGCCGCTCGCCCGGTTTTAGCGGCGACCAGCGCCGCCGTCGCCGCCAACAGGTTGCCCTGACTTTCCTTGCCGCCGAAGGCCCCGCCCATGCGGCGGACCTCGACGGTGACGCAATGCTGGGCAATACCCAGGACCTGGGCGACTTTATGTTGAATCTCGCTGGGATGCTGGCTCGAGGCATAAACCGTAACGTCCCGGTCTTCGCCGGGAATGGCGAAGGCCGCCTGACATTCAAGATAAAAATGCTCCTGACCGCCGATCTCGAAGCGGCCATTTATTTTGTGCGGCGCGGCAACGATGGCCGTGTCGGCATCACCGCAGTGCATGACATACGGGTCCATCAGGAAGCTCTTCGCCGCCATCGCCTGATCGATGGTCAGGATCGCCGGTTTGTCGTGATAGTCGATGATCGCCAGAGCCGCGGCGTCGCGGGCTTGTTGCCAAGTTGCCGCGGCGACGGCAAACAGCGACTGGCCGTAATATTCGACCAAGTCGGTGGCGAACATCGGATCGTCCCCGGCAATCGGGCTGACGTCGTTAACACCGGGAACGTCTTCGGCGGCGAGCACGCAGACCACACCGGGAGCGGCGCGCACGGCGCTTAAATCCATCTTGCTGATGCTGGCGTGGGCGCGGGTGCTGCTGGCGATATAGACGTTCAGGGTGCCGGGAGGCTCCGCCATGTCGGCGATATAAACCGCCGCGCCGGTGACGTGCTTGGGGCCGCTGTCGTGGCCGAGGGAACGATGCACACCGCCGGAAATTTTCTCCTGCTTCGTCATCGGCGACCGACCATCCGCGTTTGAACCTGCGGTTGCTCAATTTCAATGAAGTAGCGGCGCAGCAGATTCCTGGCCACCCGCATGCGGTAATCGGCAGAGGCCCGCATGTCCGAAAGCGGTGTGAAATCTTCGTCATAGCGGGCCATGGCCGCGCTAATGGTTTGCTCGTTCCACGGCTGGCCTTGCAGGGCCTGCTCGACCGCCCGCGCCCTAAGCGGTGTCGCCGCCATGCCGCCGTAGGCGATGCGCGCGGTTTTAACAACGCCGTCCTCGAGGCGCAGGTTAAAGCAGCCGCACAGGGCCGAGATATCCTGATCGAAGCGCTTCGATATTTTGTAAAAACGCGGGGCATCGGAATTTTCCGGCAGCGGCACTTCGAGGCTTTCGATGAACTCGCCGGGCTGGCGGTCCTGCTCGGCGTAGGAGATAAAGAAATCATCCAAAGCGAGCCCGCGACGGGCTTCGCCTTTGCGTAAATTAATCCGCGCGCCCAGCACCATCAGGGCCGGTGGCGTATCGCCGATGGGTGAACCGTTGGCGATATTGCCGACCACCGTGCCGCTATTGCGCACCTGGGTCGCCCCCAAACGGCGCAGCAATTCGCCGAAATCGGGGATATGGCGGGCCAATACCGGCAAGGCGTCGCTATGACTGACCCCGGCACCGATAACGATCTTGTCAGCTTGTTCTTCGATGAAATTCAAGTCGGCGACCCGGCCGAGATGAATAACGACGGGCAGAGTGCGGTGTTGCTTGGTCACCCACAGGCCGACATCGGTGGCCCCGGCGACCAGGGTGGCGTCCGGGTTGTCGGCGTAAAGATCGGCCAGATCGTCTGCCGTCGCCGGGCTGTAGAAGATTTTATCAGGGCTCTTTAAGCAAACGGTTTGCTGGTTTTGCAGGGCCGTCAATTGGGCCAGATCGTCGGCCATGCGGGCGACGTCATCGGCCCCGACTTTTTGACCTTTCAGGTTTTCCGCAGCACTGACGATGGAGCCGTAGCCGGTGCAGCGGCAAAGATTACCGGCGAAAAGGTCGTCGGCCCCTGCCCCGTACGGCTCTTCATCATTAAGGTAAGCGGCAAACAGCGACATGACGAAGCCCGGCGTGCAAAAGCCGCACTGGGTGCCATGGGTTTTAACGAACGCGTCCTGAACCGGGTGCAGATGCCCTGCCCCGCCCTTGACCCCTTCGACGGTCCATACCGACTTGCCCTCTAACATGGCGACGAACTGGATGCAGGCGTTGAGGGCGACGTAATGCATGGCCGCGTCCCTGATTTCACCGACAACCACCGTGCAGGCCCCGCAATCGCCCTCGCCGCAGCCTTCCTTGGAGCCGGTGAGCAGCTTCTCGTCGCGCAAAAACTTAAGCAGCGTCATCGTCGGATCGATGTCCGAGA
>CBFDEA010000462.1:0-2250 GCA_965603695.1 uncultured Rhodospirillaceae bacterium
TGTAGATGCCTTAATGGTAGAATAAATAGATGGCTACAGATTAAGGTGTCGCAGGGGTGTCCACGCGCATCCTTATTTTAGAACCGAACTTCGGAACTTAAAGAAGGAAAAGAACTCTATGTTTGGGAAGTCAAAAGTAATTGGTCTTTTTTTGGCAGCGATCATCGTAACGGTATCGCCCCAATCCTATGCGACGCAGGGAAATGCCGAAGGGCAACCTAAATCAGGCAAGGATTATTCGGCGACTTGGACAGGTACCTGCGTAAATGGACATGTGAGTGGGCGCGGTATCTTGACAGTCGAGGATGGGCGTTTTGAAGGGGAGTTTAGGGACGGAAAGTTGCAAGGACATGGCGTAATGTCTGGCGCTCCCTTGTTTAATGGGGAAGAGAAATTAAAGGATGTGAAATACGAGGGGGAATTCAAGGACACCTTGATGCATGGATACGGTCTGTTGGTGATTGAGGAAGTATTAAGATACGAGGGGGAATTTAAGAGAGCCATGATGCATGGGCAGGGCGTGATGATTATGAAAAAAAAGGGCATAAGATACGAGGGGGAATTCAAAAATAATAATATGCATGGGCGGGGTGTGTTGGAAGTGAAGGATAAGTATCGATATGAGGGGGATTTCAAAAACAACCGTAGGAATGGCTACGGCATCCAAGAATTCCTCGATGACAGCCGCTACGAGGGGCAGTATTTGGATGACTGGAGGCATGGTCACGGCACCTGGACGCTCAGGGATGAAAAAAAATGCAAAGGCGAGTGGAACAAAGGCCAGTTGGTCGGTCTTGCTAAGGGCTGGGTGAATGGCCAAGCAAAAGCATGCGTCACCGAAGATTATGCGGTTAAGTTTTTAGACTAGGCTGAAACGTATTAACGCCAAACGGCGCGCTCAAAACACATTACGGTTTGGCTGTGCACCTCCTTCGTTTTTTATCCATCAAAACCGAAAAGCTTAGGGGGCCTTTCCCCCTATTGGAAAAATCGGCTAGACTCCCCTCAAGCTGATTCTGAAATCAATAAAGGATACAAACATGAACAAGAACGTTGGCGGCATTGACAAGATTCTTCGTATTATTGTTGGCATCGTGCTGATCGGTTACGCGGTCGCCGGACCGGCTATGGGTATGGAAACCGGCTACAACTATTGGGGCTGGGTCGGCGTTATCCCCCTTGGCACGGCGCTGATCAACTTCTGCCCGCTTTACACGATCTTCGGCTTCAAGACCAACAAGGCAGACTCCTGATCTAGGTCACGCAGTTTCTAAAAAAAGGCGGTCCCTGACGGGGTCGCCTTTTTTTATGCGTCTTTACGGGTCTTGGTGATGAGGCTGAGAATTTCCGCCGCTGCCGTCGGGATGTGGGTGCCGGGTCCGTAGATGCCGGAGACCCCGGCGGTTTTCAAGAAGTCGTAGTCGCGGGCCGGGATGACGCCACCGCAAATGACGATGATATCGTCGGCGTCTTGCTTGCGCAGCTCGTTGATCAGTTCGGGGACCAGGGTTTTGTGGCCTCCGGCCTGGGTCGATACGCCGATCACATGGACATCGTTCTCGATGGCTTCGCGGGCGGTTTCCGCCGGGGTCTGGAACATCGCGCCGATGTCGACATCGAAGCCGATATCGGCAAACGCCGTGGCGATGACCTTGGCCCCCCGGTCATGGCCGTCCTGGCCCATCTTGGTGACCAGCAGACGTGGACGCCTGCCGCGCTGCTCGGTAAACGCCTCGACCTTTTCTAAAATTTCAGCGAACGCCGGGTCGTCCTCGAAGGCGGCGCCGTAGACGCCCGATATGGACTGGGTGTTGGCCCGGTGGCGGGTGTAGATTTTTTCCAGGGCGTCAGAAATTTCGCCGACGGTAGCCCGCGCTCGCGTGGCGATGACGGCCAGGTCGAGAAGATTGCCTTCACCACTTTTTGCGGCGGCGGTCAGGGCGTCGAGTGCCGCCTGACAGGCTTCCGTATCGCGGCTTGCGCGGATGCTTTTAAGCCGTGCCACCTGGGCTTCGCGGACGGCGTCGTTATCAATTTCCAGGGTATCGATGCTGTCTTCATCGTCCTTGGCGTATTTGTTGACGCCGACCACGGTTTCTTCACCGCGGTCGATGCGGGCCTGCTTGCGGGCCGCTGATTCCTCGATGCGCAGTTTTGGTAAACCCGCCTCTACCGCGCGGGTCATGCCGCCCATGTCGTTGACTTCCTCGATCAACTGGTTGGTGGTGGTTTCGATAGCCGCGTAGTTGG
>CBFDEA010000463.1:0-2240 GCA_965603695.1 uncultured Rhodospirillaceae bacterium
ACAAGGCACCGGGCAAGATCATCTATACCCAGTTCCTCAATGAACGTGCCGGTATTGAGGCCGACCTGACAATCACCCGCAGTGGCGAGGATGATTTTTATCTGGTCACCGGCAGCGCCTTCGGCGTCCACGACCGTTGCTGGATCGAAGGCCATATACCAGGCGACGGCTCGGTGGTTATTGAAGACCTGACGGACGTCAACGGCGTCATCAACCTGTGTGGCCCGCAAGCCCGCAACGTGCTCGAGAAAGTCACCGACGACGACGTTTCCAACGCGGAGTTGCCGTTCGCCACCTACAAAAACATCAAAATCGCCGGTCAGCCGGTGCGGGCTCAGCGCATCGGTTATGTCGGCGAACTGGGTTGGGAATTGCACATGCCCAAGGACAACATGCTGGCCGTCTATCAGGCGCTGCACGGGGCCGGGCAGGCATACGGCATCGCCAACATCGGTTACCGGGCCATCGATACCCTGCGCATGGAGAAGGGTTATCTCTATTGGAGCACCGATATCACGCCGGACTACAACCCCTATGAAGCGGGCCTGGGCTTTCGCGTCAATATGAACAAGGGCGACTTCATCGGTCGTGATGCCTTGCAGCGCATCAAGGAGCAGGGTGTCAGTCGCAAGTTGCAATGCTTCACTATTGACGGCGATGCCTCCGTCTATGGCTCCGAGCCGATTATGCGAAACGGCAAGGTGCTGGAGGTAACGACCAGCGCCAACTTCGGCCATAGCATCGGCAAACCCATTGTCTTCGGTTACCTGCCGCTGGCCGCGTGCGCCCACAACGACTTCGAGATCGAGGCCTTCGGCGAGGTGTTCCCGGCGACCCGTCATGAGGGCCCACTGTATGACCCGAAGATGGAAAGACTGAAGGCATAAGAGAGGAGGATATTAAAATTGGTCGGAGTGAGAGGATTCGAACCTCCGGCCCCCGCCTCCCGAAGACGGTGCTCTACCAGGCTGAGCTACACTCCGACCGAGCTTGCGCATTTAAGCGATGCGTGCCTGATGGGGCGGTTTATAGCGCCCAAATTGCGTCAGGGCAAGCTGGTTTCAGTAGGGTCGTTCGATGCAAAAATCGATCAGGCTGTTCATCGCGGACTTGGTCTCGCTATCTGGGAAAATCCCCAGTGAATCCCTTGCGATGGCCCCGTAATGGCGGGCCCTGTCGACGGAATCATCAAGCGCACCGTGCTTTTCCATCAATTTGATTGCGTGGGCCAGATCATCTTCGGATTGTTCCAGATCACCCAGGGTGCGCCGCCAGAAAACGCGCTCCTCGTCGTTGCCGCGCCGGAAGGCCAGGATCACCGGCAGGGTGATCTTGCCCTCGCGGAAATCATCGCCGACGGTCTTGCCGAGAGTCGCCTGTTTGGCCGAATAATCGAGCACATCGTCGATCAATTGAAAGGCGATGCCTAAATTCAGGCCGAAGGCTTCCAGGCCTTCTTCGTCCATTTTTGGCTTGTCGGCGACGACCGCGCCCAATCGGCAGGCGGCGGCGAACAGTTGCGCCGTCTTGGCCTTGATGACTTCAAGATAAGCGGTTTCCCCGGTTTCCGTATCGTTGGCGGTCAGCAGTTGCATGACTTCGCCTTCGGCCAACCTGGCCGAGGCCGAGGCGAGGATGCCCATGACCTTGACCGAACCATCTTCGACCATCAGCTCGAAGGAGCGGCTGAACAGGAAGTCACCGACCAGTACGCTGGCCTGATTGCCCCACACGGAATTGGCAGTTTCCTGGCCGCGCCGCAATTTGCTTTCATCGACGACATCGTCATGCAGCAAGGTCGCGGTATGAATGAATTCGATACAGGTGGCTAAAGTGACATGGCGTTCGCCCTGATAGCCGCACAACTTGGCCGCCGCCAATGTCAGCATCGGTCGCAGGCGCTTGCCGCCAGCGGAAATAACGTGGCCCGCAAGTTGCGGAATAAGCGTCACCGGACTTTCCATGCGCTTGAGAATCAGCTGATTGACCAGCTTCATATCGTCGGCGACGATGGCCGTCAGATCATCAAAAGATGGTTTGCGGTCCCGTTTCCCGTCCAGCTCTACTACAATGCCCACTTGACCACTCTCCCGGTTTTTTGTTTCTTTAGCATAGAAACCGCCGGTATGGGCGGTCAAGCCGAGAAACCGGGATAATATTCAGACAATGGTTGAGCTGACGCGAACCAATGATGCGGTGTTGCTGTCGTGGTTGGTCTATGCGCTGGACGCGGACGGGAT
>CBFDEA010000464.1:0-2233 GCA_965603695.1 uncultured Rhodospirillaceae bacterium
GCCTTGAAGAATTGATTCGCGCCGGCCTGGCCGAACTGGCCCCGCGTGACCGGGGGGCTGGCTGATGAGCGAAGAAAGATTGGTCACCTCGGAATTATCGGGCGAGGAGGTCGCCGACGCGGCCCTGCGCCCGCAGCAATTAAGCGACTTCGTCGGCCAGCGTCAGGTCCGCGAAAATTTATCGGTCTTCGTCGCCGCCGCCCGCCAGCGTGGCGAGGCGCTCGACCATGTGCTGTTCCACGGGCCACCGGGCCTTGGCAAAACGACACTGGCGCAAATTGTCGCGCGGGAACTCGGCGTCGGCTTTCGCAGCACCTCCGGCCCGGTGATCGCCAAGGCCGGCGATCTGGCGGCGATCCTGACCAATCTACAGCCCAATGACGTGCTGTTTATTGATGAAATTCATAGACTTAGCCCGATTGTCGAAGAAATTCTCTATCCGGCTATGGAAGACTTTCAACTCGACCTGATTATCGGCGAGGGGCCTGCGGCGCGCTCGGTACGCATCGATTTGCCGAGGTTTACGCTGGTCGGGGCGACGACCCGTTCGGGGCTGATTACGACGCCGCTGCGTGAACGTTTCGGCATTCCCCTGCGGGTTGTTTTTTATGAGCCCGAAGAACTCGAATCCATCGTCCGCCGTGGTGCCAATTTGTTAGGCCTGGAACTGACCGCCGATGGGGCCATGGAAATTGCCCGGCGGTCGCGCGGCACACCGCGCGTCGCCGGACGGCTGCTGCGCCGGGTCCGCGATTTTGCCTCTGTCGATGGCTCTATGCGAGTCGACAAGACCGCCGCCGACGCCGCCCTGAACCGGCTCGATGTCGATCACCGTGGCCTCGACGCCATGGACCGGCGTTATCTTGTTTGTATCGCCGAAAATTATGCGGGCGGGCCGGTCGGCGTCGAAACCATGGCCGCCGCCCTGTCCGAACAGCGCGACACCATCGAAGAAGTCATCGAGCCTTATCTGATCCAGCAGGGGCTGCTGATGCGCACCCCGCGGGGCCGTACGCTGACACCGCAGGCTTTTACGCATCTCGGCCTGCAGGCCCCGGCGGCACTGGGCCAGCTGGAGCCGGTGGTGGAGAGCGGTGATGAATAGGGCAAGATCAAACGGCTCTCAAGAGAGGGCAAGTTGCTCTGCCCACATTTTCCCCGTGCGGGTTTATTTCGAAGACACCGACGCCGGTGGCATCGTCTATTACGCGAATTATCTTAAATTCGCCGAGCGCGCGCGCAGCGAAATGTTGCGCGCAGTTGGTATCGAAAGCTCGGCCCTGATGGCTGCCGACAATATCGCCCTGACGGTCAAGACCTGTTCTCTCGATTATCTGAAACCGGCGAAGCTGGATGATGCCCTGGAAGTTCACAGCCGTATCGAAAAAGTCGGTGGCGCTTCCTTGAGTGGCGTGCAAACAATCAAACGCGACGGCGTCGATCTTGTCGTCGTTCGCATCAAACTCGCCTGTATGGCGATGGACGGTAAAGCGGCGCGGCTGCCTGCGCAGGTGCGCTCGATTCTTGAAAACTTTGTCAACAAAATGAGTGAATAATGGAAAACTCCGTAATAGATGCCGTCACCCTGGGCGGTTCGGTCGGTGAGCTGGACTTCTCAATGCTATCGCTGTTCCTGCGTGCCGACCTGATCGTCAAATCGGTGATCGTGATCCTGCTTCTGGCCTCGATCTGGTGCTGGGCGATCATCGTCGAGAAAGTTTTGGGCCTAAGGAAACTCAACGCCGGGGCGGCCCAGTTTGAACAGGCGTTCTGGTCCGGTGTTTCCCTTGACGATCTTTACAACCGCACCGGGGCGCAACCCAAGGACCCCATGTCGGCGGTGTTCATCGCCGCCATGCGCGAATGGAACCGCGCCGTCTCAACGAGTGAAGGCGACAGCGTCGCCAGGGTTAGTTTAAGCGAGCGCATCGAGCGGGTGATGCAGATTACCCTGGCCCGTGAAATGGACCGGGCCGAACGCTACATGACGTTCCTGGCGACGACCGGTTCGACGGCCCCGTTTATCGGCCTGTTCGGCACGGTCTGGGGCATCATGAACTCTTTCCAGTCGATTGCGGTTTCCAAGAACACCTCGCTTGCCGTCGTCGCGCCGGGCATCGCCGAGGCCTTGTTCGCAACCGCCCTTGGGCTGCTGGCGGCGATCCCGGCGGTTATCGCCTACAATAAATTAAGCCGCGATCTTGATCGCTACGCCGGGCGGCTGGACAGTTTC
>CBFDEA010000465.1:0-2230 GCA_965603695.1 uncultured Rhodospirillaceae bacterium
CCGTCATGGCAAAAGTCTGTAGGATGCTGAAACCCGGCGGCATTTTTGTCACCTCGACAGCCTGTCTCGGCGGGGCGATGGCACTATTGAAGGTTATTTTGCCCATTGGACAGTTTTTCGGATTGCTCCCCTTGGTGAGATTTTTCACCGCTGAAGAGCTTGTCGGAAACCTGAGCGATGCTGGCTTCCGGATTGACTACCAATGGCAGCCAGATAGGAATAAGGCCGTGTTTATCATCGCAACGAAGACCTGATGACCGCTGCTTTTCCAAGCATAACAGGCAGCCTCAAATCACATCGTCGCCGACAAACGGGTTGCTCTTGCGTTCGGCCCCGAAGGTTGAGGCTTGGCCGTGGCCGGGGATGAAGGTTGTCTCGTCGCCGAGCGGCCACAGGCGGCCGGTGATCGAGTCGAGCAGGTCTTGATGGTTGCCGCGGGGGAAGTCGGTGCGACCGATCGAGCCCTGAAACAGGACGTCGCCGACAATCGCCAGATGTTGCTCGGGCTGGTAGAAAACCACGTGTCCGGGGGTGTGACCGGGGCAGTGGATGACATCGAGAGTAAGCTTGCCGACACTGACCTTGTCGCCGTTTTCAAGCCAGCGTTCGGGAACGAAGGCCTTGCCTTCGGGGAAGCCGAACTGAAGGGTTTGTTCGGGCAGTTGCTGAATCCAGAAATCGTCATCCTTGTGCGGTCCTTCGATGGGCACACCGAGGCGTTCGGCAAGTTCGCCTGCGCCCCCGGCGTGGTCGAGATGGCCGTGGGTGATCAGGATTTTCTCGATGGTCACCTTGTTTTCTGCGGCGACGCTGATCAGTTGGTCGAGATCGCCACCGGGATCAACGAAGGCGCCAAGCATGGTCTGGGTACACCACAGCAGGGTGCAATTTTGCTCAAAGGCGGTGACGGGAATGACAACGGCTTTCATCAGTCGCGCTCATCCAACCAGGCCATCTGAATGGCCTCCAACGTCTTCTCGCTGGATTTCTGCGGGTCGTCGTCGAAACCGGGCAACGCCTGCACCCATGTCCACAGGTCGGTAAAGCGCAGGTTGACGACATCGACGTCCGGGTGGGCGTCTTCCAGTTCAATGGCGATATCGTGAATGTCGGTCCACTTCATCGGATTTAATCGACCAACATGTTGCGGGTTGCCGCCGGCAGGCTGACGCGCAGGCCGTCGAGTTCGTCACTCACCTTGATCTGACAGCCGAGCCTTGAGGTATGGGTCAGGCCGAAAGCCAGATCGAGCATGTCTTCTTCTTCTTCCGAAGCCTCGCCAAGCTTATCGAACCATTCGGGATCGACGACAACATGGCAGGTCGAGCATGCCAGCGAGCCTTCGCACGCGCCTTCAAGATCGATACCGTTCTTGTGGGCGACTTCCAACACCGACAGGCCGTTGGCGGCATCGACTTCTTTTGTCGTTCCGTCGGGTCCGACGAAGGTAATTTTAGGCATCTGGTGGTTCTCCTGAAAAACGAAATAACGAATAATTGCTGGGGTTTTAACTGCTTGCGGCTTTTTCATCAAGGGCGTCAACGGCGACCCCGCGCAGGGCCGAACGGATGCCCCGGTCCATGCGCTTTTCGGCGAACCCCTTGGTCGCCTCTTCAAGCCGTTCCGCCGCCGCGGTGATGGCGTCGCGATCTTCACCCTTGGCGGCTTCTTCAAGGGATTGCACGTCCGACTTGATGGTGTTGAATTCGGCGTCGCTGAGCAGGTGGCCGTCGTTGGCCAGGGCGGCGGAAACGGCGTTGAGATTGCGCCCGGCCTCGACCCTGGTTTCGCCGAGCAGACGGGCTTCCATGTCGGCCTTGGCGTTCTTCATGCTGTCGTAGAGCATGGCCGCCATTTCTTCCTCGTCGATACCGTAAGACGGTTTGACGGCGACCTCGGCTTCGATGCCGGTGGTTTCCTCGCTTGCCGAAACGGTCAGCAAGCCATCGGCGTCGACGGCGAAGGTGACGCGAATACGCGCCGCCCCGGCCGTCATCGGCGGGATGCCATGCAGATTGAAGCGCGCCAGCGAGCGGTTTTGATCGACCATTTCGCGTTCGCCCTGGACCACATGAACGGCCATCGCACTTTGGCCGTCCATATAGGTGGTGAATTCCTGGGCCTTGGCGACGGGGATCGGGGTATTGCGGGGAATGACTTTTTCGACCAGGCCACCCATGGTTTCAAGGCCCAGACTAAGCGGTGTGACATCGAGCAGCAGGGTGTCCGA
>CBFDEA010000466.1:0-2226 GCA_965603695.1 uncultured Rhodospirillaceae bacterium
CGGACGCCAGATTACTTTGAAGCCACCAGCGAGTGGTGGCAGCGCCTGGGCGCCGGGAAATTACGGATTGCTGGCCTTACCCGATGGATCAATCGGTGCCAATGACCTGGAAACAGCGCTGGCCGCAGTTGTCCCCGAAGATTGTTATGGTCTGGATGTCGGCACGGCACCCGGTGTCAAAACGACGAAAGTCGAGAACGGCATCAATGCCCGCTTCGATGTCGTCGGTGGGCTTGCCGATCCCGCACCCAATGTTATCAATTATCCGAAAGATGCGGACGTCGAACTCGATTCGAACCTGGTCATGGGTAGTGGCGATTGGGACATTGCCGGCTACTGGGCCGACAAGCATGGCGCCCCGGTGCCGACGGATCTACTGGACGCCTCGCGTTACCAGACTTATCTGTATGAGCTCGGACTGGAATTTGCCCGTAACGAGCGGGCGACTGTTTACCCGATCACCGGCGCTTTGCCTTCCGGGTATGTTGTTGTCACCCCGGCGGCGGTGGATCTCGTAGAAAACGCAAGCAGTCCCGACGACCCGGACTTTGACGGTGTGCCATCGCAGAGCGTTGCCGCCAATGGCTATGAGCGCAGGCTGGTTCAGGTTGCTGTGTTGCAGTGCCAGGCCGAAGGCGTCAAAGGTGCCCACGAATACCCGACCAACGGAAATTATCTTGAGATGTTCATCACCGAGGCCGTCGATGGTGCCCCGGCCGGCGGCATTTATGCGGAAATTGTCCGTACCCTGACGCCAAACAACACACCGGATTTTCATTCCAATGTCAAAATGGTTCAATAAAAACGTCACTTGTGAAAACGGTAGTGCGGCCGTGGAATTCGGCCTTATTTTGCCTGTCTTGTTGCTGCTTTTTAGTGGTCTTACCGAATATGGGCGGGCCTATTTTCAGGCTAATGCCATCGAAAAAGGGCTCAGGGCGGCGACAATTTATGCTTCGCGCGCGTCCACGCCTCTAAGCGCAGCCGATGCCGTTATTGCTGAAAATATCCTGAAAACCGGCACCGCCGATGGCACCGGCCCGCTTTTGGTCAGCGGTTGGGATAAACCCGGCGCGGGGCTTACCATCACCAGCACCAACTTCGACCTGGAAGGCACGCTTATCCCGGTCATCAAGATTCAAGCTAATGTTCCCTTTGATCCAATCATTCCTGGCTTGGCGACGATGGTCGGCCTGGGTGGGATGATGATTTCCCTTAGCCATGAGCAGCCCCATGTCGGCAAGTAAAACCATATTAAGTAATTTTTTTCGGCGTATTCGTGTGGCCGAAGAAGGCGAGGCGGCAATTGGTTTTGGATTGGTGTTGCCGGTGCTGGTTTTGATTTGTCTGTCGATCCTGGAATTCTCACTGATCGTATTCGATTATCACCGCGCCGGTGAAGCGACCAGGCGGGGGGCCAGAGCCATTGCCATTTCGACCCCCATCCCCGATCCGGCGAGCTTGCTTGCCGGCGGCACGATTACTTGCACGTCAGGCGGGGGTGCTGTGTCGTGTAATGGGGCGGCGGCGGACACCCCGGAAACTTTCGATGCGATGCTGGCCGAAATGCAACTGATATTGCCGACAATCCAGGCGGCGAACGTCCAGGTCGATTATAGCGATATCGGTTTGGGCGATGTGACAACGCCGGGCGGTATTATTCCCTTTATCACAGTCCGGTTGGTTGATTTGCAGCATCCATTGTTAATGCTGCAAGGCTTCCCTGGTTTCGGACCCGCCATATCCTATCCACCATTTACGACTAATCAGGTCGCCGGCGGCTTGGGTTCAAGCGAGGATTCCTGAGCCAAATTTAGATAAAGTTTTATCTAGTTTTGTTTAAAATGATGTATAAATTAAATACAAATATACTTTTATTTAATTTCCAAATTACTAATGAATAAAGATTTTGACTGTAGTTGTTAATAGCAAGTATAGTTTACGGACGATGATTGAAGTCGCCCCACTTAGTAAATAGGAGATTATTATGAAATTCGAAACCCTGAAAAATCTGATGACCGATGAATCCGGTGCCACCGCCATTGAGTACGGCCTGATTGCCGCTCTGGTTTCCGTTGCCGCTATTACCGCTTTGACGGCCATGGGCGGTTCCTTGAACGCCATGTTCACTGCAGTTTCTGCCGCCCTGAATGCCGCTATTATCTAACGGGCGAGCGTAGCTTCTTTCCAAGTCCCTCCAGGACTAATAAGTCCACCCTTCGGATT
>CBFDEA010000467.1:0-2224 GCA_965603695.1 uncultured Rhodospirillaceae bacterium
GGCCCTGAGAACGACCGGTTTTCTCGATGCCGACAGGTTCCTTATGGCCGGGAAATACGTCGTCGAAGGCGTTCACAAAACGAAAAAATCTTTCTTTCGTTATTTGCAGGAACCGAACTGACGCATGAAACGTTTATTACTTGCCGTCATTTTAGTTCTGCCGTGGACGCGCGTCGCGTCTGCCGATGAAGCCATTACGGAGCCTGCGGCCCGGCAAATTCTCGAATTGATAGAAACCAACGGCGGCTACGCCTTCGCCGCCGCCGCCGCCGATATCGACATCGCCCGGGCCAGGGCCGCTCAGGCCCGCGCGGCACTGTTTCCCCGGTTGTCGCTAAACGCCACCGGCCAGGGTTATCAATCGACCCAGCAGTGGCGGGAAGACAACGCCGAAATTTATGGCGACCTTGAAGTCGTCCAGCCGCTCTATGACTTTGGCAAAACCGGTTCGGCAATCGATGCCGCCGCCTCCGATGTGGAAGCCGCCGAAATGGCCTTGATCGCGGCCCGCAACACGGTCTTGCTTGAAGGCCTGGCGCTTTTTTTCGAGCTGCATGCCTCGGAAGTGCAATTGCGCGCCTATAACGAGGAACATGCCTCGGCTTATGTGCGCTGGGACCGGGCCAAGGAACAATTGGGCCTCGGCCGGGCCAGCCCGTTGGACGTCGCCAAGGCGCTGGCGCTGGTCGAAAAAACCCGGCTTTCGTACTACCGCGAGCGCAGCCGTAACAACAGCTACCGCATTCGCCTCGAAGAACTGATCGCCCAGGCTTTGCCCGAAGAGATGATCGCACCGCCGCCGCCGCCCGACAAAGCGCCGCTGCAGGTCGTCCGCGAAGAATTTTCGCGCCACGTCATCAAGCGCAATCCACAAACAGCGGGACTGATGAAGCGGGTCGAAGCGGCGCAGATCCGCCGTGGCGGTGTCTCCAATCTGCCCAGTCTCGAGGCTTTTGGCAATGTCGGTCACTCAAGCCGGGATATGCGCGGGCGCAACGAATATGCCGTCGGTGCCAGACTGTCATGGTCGATCTTCAATGGCGGCCTGCAAGGTGCCGAACGCAACAAATTGGCGGCCGAGGAAAGTCGCCTGACGGCCATGCTCGATGTCAAACGACGACAACTGCGCTTGCAGGCCCATTCGGTTCTGATGGCCCGCGACGATGCCTATCAACGGGTGATTTCGGCCAGGGCGGGCCTCGATTACGCGCAAAAGAATTTGCTCCAGCGGCAGCAGCTTTACGCCCAGGAAAGAGTCGCCGATCTCGGTCGGGCGATGATTGACAATTCGACAGCCGAGGCCGAATTGATCCGCGCCACCGGCGCTTTTAACATTGAAATGGCGCGCATCGCTGCGTTGCTTGGCTTGAACCCGACCGAGGGCCTCGAAGCCGGCTTTCTGGCCAGCGTCATGGGTGGCGAAACGGCCCCGGCGGAAGATTTCGTACCCAAGGGCGGCAGCGGCTTCGGTCAGGACGATCAGGACAAAGTGAACAGGAACATCGAACAATGAACTGGAAAATTTCACAGGCCTTACTTTTACTGGTTTTGACGGCGTTTCTGGGCCTCGGCGCAAGCACAGCCGAGGCTGGCGACAGGAAACTGGCGTTTGCCGTTTCCGGGGTCGTCGAGACCTTAAATGTTAAGGCTGGCGACAAGATTGCTGCGGGCAGTGTGCTGGCGCGGCTCGACCAGACGCCCTTCAAGGCCCGCAAACGGGCCGCCGATGTGGCCGCCGCCTCGGCCAAATTGATCGTCGATCTGGCGGCAGTCAAACTCGAGCAGATGCGCGAGCTGTTCGACGCCCTGTCGACATCCCAGGAAGAGGTCGAAAAGGCGGAAATTGCCCACGCCAATGCCCTGGCAAGCTATGAGAGCGCCAAAGCGAAGGCCGAAATCGCCGCCTGGCGGCTCGCCCGCGCGTCCCTGGTCGCACCCTTCGCCGGGACGGTTTCCGCCGTTCCCGGCTATCCCGGCATGGTCGTTAACATTTACGCCGGAAGCTCGGCCGTGGTGGTCGTCAAGACGCCTTGAATGCGATTTTTTTGAACACGACAGTTTGACGATCTAGTCCTTTGCGGTACTATATGTGGTAGAAATCACCACTATTTTAGGACTACCCATGAGCAAGATCGTCCCTGTCGGGGAAATTCGCGACACCCAGTTTGCCGATGCCCTCGGCGAGCGTTATCTCAGCTACGCGCTATCGACGATCATGTCGCGC
>CBFDEA010000468.1:0-2221 GCA_965603695.1 uncultured Rhodospirillaceae bacterium
ACCTGGTCAGTTTCTTCAACAGCCCAATGCCTGCACAGCCTCTTGGTTGGTTCAAAAGCCACATCACAGACTCTGCGCAAATGAAGGGCATGAAGTACCGTACCGTTGGCCTGGCTGCCGACGTTATGAACGAAATGGGCTTGTCCGTTGTTCAGCTGCCTGGTGGCGAAATCCAGCCAGCCATGAAGAGCGGCCTGATCGATGCTGCCGAGTTCAACAACCCGACCTCGGATAAAGACTTTGGCATGCAGGACGTTTCCAAGCATTACCACCTGGCCAGCTTCCATCAGTCCCAGGAATGCTTCGAAGTCACCTTCAACAAGTAGAAGTTTGATTCCCTGTCTTAGGAACAACAGCAAATTCTGCGCTATGCTTCTGAAGCCGAAAACTCGAACTTCTACTGGAACAACACCCTTCGTTATGCCGACGATCTGATCAACCTGAAGAAGGACCATGGTGTCAACGTTTACCGCACACCGGATTCCGTCATGCAGGATCAGTTGAAGGCTTGGGATGTCGTTGTCGACCGGATTTCGAAAGAAGATCCGTTCTTCGCCAAGGTGGTTGCATCGCAGAAAGTCTACGCCAAGAAAGTTATGGACTACCTGCTGCTCAACCAGCCTAACTACGGCATCGCTTACAAGCATCACTTCGGTTGAGCTAAAGCGTTATTTTTGCGATATCATTTCGCAAAATAGACTTGTTATGGGGGGACAGCCTAACGGCTGTCCCTCTCATATCTAAACAAGTAGATATAATCTAAGATATGACGCCCACGGGGCCCCATATGTTAAATTCTATCCACGAGCCACACAGGCAGGAGACTAAGCCGTGACGTCCTTTATTCATGCAATCGAAAGCTTCAACATCTGGATTGGCCGCGCCTTTGGTTGGTGTATCCTTATCCTGACTTTTTCGGTCGCCTATGAAGTTTTCGTCCGTTATGTCCTCAACGCCCCGACCGTCTGGGCATTCGACATGATGATACAGATGTATGGCGCGCTGTTCCTGATGGCCGGGCCCTACGCCCTTGCCCAGGACACCCATGTGCGTGCCGATGTGATTTACCGCTTCCTGCCGCCGCGCTGGCAGGGCCGCCTGGATTTACTTTTATATATCGTCTTCTTTTTCCCAGGCATGCTCGCCCTGTTCTGGTACGGCTGGGAAATCGCCAGCGATTCATGGCGCTATCAAGAGGTCAGCTGGAACAGCCCGGCCCGCATTCAGATTTATTTCTTTAAAACCCTGATCCCCATGGCCGGTGCGTTGTTCATCGTTCAGGGCATTGCCGAATGCCTGCGCTGCTATCTGGCGATAAAAACCAATACGTGGCTGCCGCGCCTGGAAGATTCCCAGGAAACGGAAGACATTTTACAGGGCCAGGCACACAAACTTGAACTCGAATAATCCCCCTTATTTAAACTTATCTGTTGAGACGGAGTATCCGGCAGGATGACAAACCCTGAAGTAGCAATTCTGATGCTATCCCTTTTCATCGTGATGGTGTTGTTCGGGTTTCCCGTCGCCTTCACGCTGCTCGCCATGGGCGTTGGCTTCGGCTATTACGCCTATTTTGAAGCCGGCAGCATCGAAACAATCGCCGATGTCTTAAACAACAAGATATTCTATCTGCTGAACCAGAATACCTATTCAGTGATGGAGAACGATACGCTGGTCGCGATTCCGCTGTTCCTGTTCATGGGCTACGTGGTTGAACGCGCCAACATCGTCAACAAGTTGTTCTACGCCCTGCAAATGGCGGCCCGTAACTTACCGGGATCCATGGCCATTGCGGCTTTGATCACCTGCGCCGTGTTTTCAACGGCCAGCGGCATTGTCGGCGCGGTTGTTACCCTGATGGGGCTTCTGGCATATCCGGCCATGGCAAAGGCTAATTATGACAAGAGCTTCGCGGCCGGCGTGATCTGCGCTGGCGGAACCCTTGGTATCCTCATTCCGCCATCGATCATGCTGATCGTCTACGCGGCGATTGCCGAATTGTCACCCTTGCGTCTGTACGCGGCAGCCGTTCTTCCCGGCTTCCTGCTGGCCGGATCGTACATTGTCTACGTCATTATCCGAGTCATGATTAATCCGTCGATTGCACCGAAGCCGCGCGCCGAGGACGTCCCCCCCAGGCGCGTCGTCTACTGGCAGCTTCTGACCTCTTTCGTTCCCTTGACGGCGCGGACGTATCGGCTCGTCGTCGTGGCGATGCCGC
>CBFDEA010000469.1:0-2220 GCA_965603695.1 uncultured Rhodospirillaceae bacterium
ACAGCGCCAACGCCATCAAACAGTACGGCGTCGGCGTCAAGTGCGCGACGATCACCCCGGACGAGGGGCGGGTCGAGGAATTCGGCCTGAAGAAGATGTGGAAGTCTCCCAACGGCACCATCCGCAACATCCTCGGCGGTACGGTTTTCCGCCAGCCGATTATCTGCAAGAACGTGCCCCGGCTGGTTCCCGGCTGGACCAAGCCGATTGTCATCGGTCGTCATGCCTTCGGCGATCAGTACAAGGCCACCGACATGGTCGTCGATCGGCCCGGCACCCTGACCATGAAATTCGTTCCCGCCGATGGTTCCGAGGCCACCGAACACACGGTTTTCGACTTCCCCGGCGGCGGCGTCGCCATGTCCATGTACAACCTGGATGAGTCGATTATCGGTTTCGCCCGGGCCTGCCTGAATTATGGCCTGAATCTTGGCTGGCCGGTTTATCTTTCGACCAAGAACACCATCATGAAGGCTTACGACGGGCGTTTCAAAGACCTGTTCCAGGAAGTTTTCGATGCTGAGTTCAAAGAGCAGTTCGACGCTGCCGGGCTGACCTATGAGCATCGCCTGATCGACGACATGGTCGCCGCGGCGATGAAGTGGCAAGGCGGTTATGTCTGGGCCTGCAAGAATTACGATGGCGACGTTCAGTCCGACACCGTCGCTCAAGGTTTCGGTTCACTGGGGCTTATGACCTCGGTGTTGCTGACTCCGGACGGCAAAACCGTCGAGGCCGAAGCTGCCCATGGCACGGTGACGCGCCATTACCGCCAGCATCAGCAAGGCAAGGAAACCTCGACCAATCCCATCGCCTCGATCTTCGCCTGGACCCGGGGTATCCACTACCGCGGCGAATTCGACGAGACGCCGGAAGTCATGCTGTTTGCCAATACGCTGGAAAAAGTCTGCATCGAAACCGTCGAATCCGGTCATATGACCAAGGATCTGGCGCTGCTGATCGGTCCCGATCAAGCATGGATGACGACCCAACAGTTCCTCGACAAGCTTGATGAGAACCTGAAGAAGGCGATGAAATAGGGCGCTTAGTCCGAAAACTTACCGTGCCAGGGAACGCTGAACGAATCCCAGACATCGGCCTTGTTATGTTGCTCCTTCATTTGCGCCATGGTCAGGACGCTGCCGTTGGAACGTGCGTTGATCAGGCCGTAGTGGACTCTTTTGCTACCGTAGGCACGGGCCAGTTCGGTTGAGAATAATAGCGGGTAATCGCCGCGGGTGTGGCGGGCACTGGCCCCAAGGGAATCTGCCGTCGGGTGGTCGAATGACTTGTTGTCGCCGGATGAAACAACATTAACCATCGGGCGCACTTTTTTCAGGTAATCGACGAGAAAATCCGACGAGCCATGGTGACAAGCCTTGGCGACATCGACACGGAACGGGTTTTCGTCCTTTTTCTTGTAGTGGGCGAGTAAGTGTTCTTCGGCCGGGATATTAAGGTCGCCTCCAAGCAGGAAGGTGTGCTCGCCATAGGTCAGTTTCAGGACCACAGAATGGCCGTTGCGGGTGTGTGATGAGGTGGGGCTGGCATTTGGTTCTTCGGGAGACGGAAACCCAACATATTGAACCGCGCCACTGTCGGAAGTCGGTACTGGGGCCAGCACTTCGACCTTCATTGTATTGTTCTGGCTGCCGCTATAGCCCGGTAGCGTTGCGTCGCGGGCGGTGACCCGGCGCGCACCGTCGAGACGCCCCTGTTGCCTGGCGGCGACGGCGGCCTCCCAAAACTTGCGAAAAGTGAACTGTAACTGGCTCTGATCCAAGGCCTGGACTTGCGCCAAGGTGCTGAAACTGTCGGTCAGTACCTTGTGGGCCTTGCCGTCGATGGTTTTCGTACTCAGCGTGCCCAGATCGAAGGGTTTGCCGCCCGGTTTTTTTTTATCAAATCGGATGAGGCCATTGTGGAAAATCGTGCCGAAAGAGAACTGGGGGTCTTTGAGCACATGTGTCAATCCGGCGAAATGATCGGCGTCCGGGTGGCTGACGACGACGGAATCGATATGAATTGTCTCCCCCTTGCGCAGTAAATGGCGGTAGCGGTAGCGGAGGAATTTGTAAAAATTTTGATTGGGACCACCATCGATGAGCATGATCCCCTGTGGCGACTCGACGATACAGCCATCACCCTGGCCAACATCGACATAGTACACTTTAAGCCCTGGATCATCCCTTACATGGTCTTCATTTACCCATCCCGAGG
>CBFDEA010000470.1:0-2213 GCA_965603695.1 uncultured Rhodospirillaceae bacterium
AAATATCGCTTACGGACGGGCCGGGGCCAGCGATCAGGAAATCGAGGCCGCGGCCAGCAATGCCGCAGCCCACGAATTCATTATGGAACTTCCCGAAGGCTACGACACGCGGGTCGGAGAGCAAGGCGTTAAACTTTCCGGCGGTCAACGCCAACGCCTGGCTATCGCCCGGGCGATGCTGAAAAACGCGCCGATCCTGCTGCTCGACGAAGCGACCTCGGCGCTCGATACGGAATCCGAGCGACAAGTACAAACGGCGCTCGATCAACTAATGAGCGGGCGTACCACCCTAGTCATCGCGCACCGGCTATCGACCGTCGTCGACGCCGATATCATTTACGTTATCGAGGGCGGCCGCATTTCCCAATCAGGCAGCCATGCAGCCTTGCTCGAAGAAGGCGGCCCGTATGCCAAACTGTACGCCCTGCAATTCTCAGGCAATGCAACCAGCGAGGCGGCAGTCCAGTGAGGCTGGACAAAAGAATCCTTCGCTCTAATGCGGTGCAGGGAATCTTGTGTCTGCTTGCCGCCAGTTATATTCGTTTCGTCTACCTGACCAGCCGCTGGCGCGTCGTCGGTGGCGATATCCCCAAACGCTTCTGGGACGAGGACAAGATGTTCCTGCTGTGCTTTTGGCACGGTCGCCTGATGATGATGCCCTATTGCTGGGACATGTCGAAACCTGTCCACATGATGATTTCCATGCACCGGGACGGGCGCCTGCTGTCAGATACGGTCGCCCACCTGGGCATCAAGACCATCGTCGGCTCGACCTCGAAGGGTGGTGCGGCGGCGCTGCGGAGCATGGTCAAAACCGTTAAAGCGGGCGACTATGTCGGCCTGACCCCGGATGGCCCGCGCGGGCCGCGCATGCGCGCCCAGGAAGGCATCATCACCATCGCCAGGCTGGCCAAGGTTCCGATCATCCCCATCGGCTATGCCTCCAGCCGCGCGAAAGTTTTTGGCTCATGGGACCGTTTCCTCGCCGCCCTGCCCTTCGGGCGCGGTGTTTTTGTTTGGGGCGAGCCGATCAAGGTCCCCCACACCACGGACAAAATTGAGTTGGAAAAAGCCCGTCAACAAGTCGAAGACAGCCTCAACGCCGTCTCCGCCGAAGCCGACCGGTTGTGCGGCCTTACGCCCATCGAACCGGCCCCGCTGGCAGGGGAGACAAGCCCATGATGTTGTCTCTGTACCGGGCAGTCACCACCCTGGGCTATCCACTAATCCGCTTTTACTTATCGCGGCGGCTGGCCCGTGGCAAGGAAGACCGGGCCCGCTTCGGCGAGCGTCTGGGGCAGGCAGGAATGCCCCGACCACAGGGAAAGCTGGTTTGGATTCACGCCGCCAGCGTCGGCGAGTCGTTGTCCCTGCTGCCGCTGATAGAGCGCTTGCGGGCTGATTTTTCAAGCTGGAATATTCTGCTAACCACCGGCACGGTCACCTCCGCCACGTTGATGACGCAACGCCTGCCGGATGGTGCCATTCACCAGTACGTACCGGTCGACCGCGCCGCTTACGCCGAGCGTTTCCTGAGCCACTGGCAGCCTGATCTGGCGCTGTGGGCGGAATCCGAGTTCTGGCCAAACCTAATCAGTCGCGCCACGACAAAAGACTTGCCGATGGTTCTGCTCAACGGACGGGTGTCCAATAGTTCATACAGAAATTGGCGACGATTCCCCGGCCTGATTCGAAGACTTCTGGAGGCTTTTTCCCTCTGTCTGGGGCAAACGAATATTGACGCCGCTAGGCTTTCCGACCTTGGTGCTAAAAACACCAAATCCGTCGGCAACCTTAAATTTGCCGCCCCGGCCCTTCCCGCAGACGCCCTGGCGATAGATATATTGAACGCCCAAATCGGCACGCGGCCCTGTTGGCTGGCCTCGAGCACCCATAAGGGAGAAGAAGAAATTGCCGGGGATGTCCATCTTTCCCTAAAAGAAATTCATCCCGGCCTTCTGACCATTATCGTTCCACGCCATCCCGGGCGCGGGGCCGAGGTGGAGGCGAGCCTGCGCTCAATGGGGCTTAAAACTGCGCGCCGTTCAACAGGTGAGAAAATCAACGACGGCACAGACATATATATCGCCGACACCATGGGCGAGTTGGGACTGTTTTATCGACTGGCGCCAATTGTTTTCATCGGCAAATCACTGGTATCATCGGGCGGACAGAACCCCCTGGAGGCCGCCCGTCTCGACTGCGCCATCATT
>CBFDEA010000471.1:0-2213 GCA_965603695.1 uncultured Rhodospirillaceae bacterium
CGCGCCATTGATGCCGGACGCAAGCAACAGGATGAACTGCAAAAGAAATCCGTCACGCTGGCCACGGATCTGGATCGCCTGAAGCAGGAAAGCGTCAGGGCGGCGGCGGCCATTCAGGACCATGAAACATCGATCTTCGACCTGGAAGACCGGCTCAAGGTACTGGGCAAAAGCGAACGCGAGAAAGCCAGCAACCTGAAAGACCGGCGCGGTCAGTTCGTCAACGTGCTGATGGCACTGGAGAAAATGGCCAGATTTCCGACCGAGGCGATGATCGCGGCCCCCATGTCGCCGTCAGAAACCGTGCGCGGTGCGATTCTGCTGCGTGCCGCCGTGCCCGAGATCGAACAGCGCACCCTGGGCCTACGCCGCGATATTGAAGAACTGGCGCTGGCCCGCAGCCTGACCAACGAGCGGCGTCAGCAACTGGCGTCCGAACTGGCTGGTCTGTCGCGTCAACAGGACAAGATGGACGCCCTGCTGAATGAAAAATCAAAGCTGAAAAGCCAAACCGACCGGGCCTCGAAAGAGACCGCGCGCCGGATGCAGGCGCTGGTTCGCGAAGCAAAAGACATGCGCGACCTGATCGCCCGGCTGGAGGCCGACCGCCTGAAGCGCGCACTGGAAAAGAAAAAGATGAAGCGCAAGGACGGGGGCAAGAAAAACCTTCCGAACCCCGCCGCCATTGCCGGGGCGCGTGGCAAACTTCCTTATCCGGTCGTCGGCCGACTGGTCGGGAAATACGGCCAGACCACGGAAACCGGATTGACCCGCAAGGGCATTACCATCGAAACTCGCCCCCTGGCCCAGGTCATATCGCCCTATGATGGGCTGGTGGTTTTTGCCGGTGCCTTCAAGGGCTATGGGCAACTCTTGATAATCGAACATGGCGAGGGATATCATAGCCTGCTTGCGGGCCTGGCTCGCATCGACAATACAATCGGCCAACAGGTGCTTTCCGGCGAACCGGCGGGTATTATGGGGAGCCCGGAAAAAGGCCCCCCGATTCTGTACGTGGAACTACGGCGAAACGGTCAACCCATCAACCCTCTGCCATGGCTGGCGGCGCGTAAAAGTAAGGTAAACGGATGAAAATAAGAGCGTTCCTGGCGATTGCCTCGGCAGTTGTGTTGTTCTCCACCCCGGTGTTGGCCGATAACCATGACAAGACCGAGAGTAAGGCCGAAACAAAGGCCGATACCTACCGGCTGCTGAATTTGTTTGGCGATGTGTTCGAGCGGGTGCGTTCGGATTATGTCGAGAAAACCACCGACGAGGCGCTGATCGAGGCGGCGATTGGCGGCATGGAAAACGGGCTGGTCAAGGTGGTCTCGCCGATCGACGACACCCCGGCGTTTCGCGCCGGTATCGAGGCCGCTGACCTGATTTTCAAACTCGATGACGAACAGGTCATGGGGCTGACTCTGGCGGAAGCCGTCGACCGGATGCGCGGCAAGGTCGGCACCGACATTGTTCTGGGCATTCGCCGTGAAGGCCGCGAAGACTTCGACGTCACCATTACCCGCGCCATCATCAAAATTCGTTCCGTGCGCTCGCACATGGAAGACAAGATCGGCTATCTGCGGATCACCTCGTTCAGCGCCCAGGCCTATGCCGGCGTTAAGAAGGCGATGGCGGACTTCCGCGAAGCAGTGGGCGATGACTTGCAGGGTGTCGTGCTTGACTTGCGCAACAACCCGGGCGGCTTGCTGGGGCAGGCGGTCGATGTGTCGGACGCCTTTATGGAACGTGGTGAAATCGTCTCGACCCGGTCGCGGCTGCCCGAAGATACCCAGCGTTACAACGCGACGCCGGGCGATCTCGCCGATGGGCTGCCCATTGTGGTGCTTATTAATGGCGGCTCGGCCTCGGCCTCTGAAATTGTCGCCGGTGCCTTGCAGGATCACAAACGGGCGCTTTTGATGGGCACCAAGTCGTTCGGCAAAGGCTCGGTTCAGACGATCATTCCGCTGTCCGGACAGGGGGCCATGCGGCTGACCACGGCGCGTTATTACACGCCGTCGGGACGCTCCATTCAGGCCGTCGGCATCGAGCCGGACCTGCTGGTCGAACAGGCCAAGCTGGAATCTATTACCCAGCCCAAGGGTCGTCGCGAGGCCGACCTGCGCGGGGCGCTGGTCAACGGTAATGCGAAAAAAGACGAGAAGAATGACACCGTCAAAGACGTCAAAGAAGACGCGAAGAAGGATAAA
>CBFDEA010000472.1:0-2207 GCA_965603695.1 uncultured Rhodospirillaceae bacterium
AAGTTTGTGAGAAATTAAAAAAAAGCATGAAAATCACGACGGAGCATATTTACCTGGGTGGCTATGCCATCGTGATTTCGGTGTCTTTTCTGACCATATTGATCGCCAGAAGAGCCGCCAGGACCAATGATCTCGAAGCCGCCAAAAAGCGGCTCGACTCGACTATACAGGCCAAAGCCGAAGCCACGGAAACCAACGCAAACTCCCAGGAACCGAAGATGAATGAGGATCTTCTCAGTATCGTCAAAATTATCCGCTCGAAAATGTATATGATCGTCTTCGCCCTGTTTGTCTCGACCTTCATGATCGCTGGCTGGTCCGTCGTTCAACTGCTCGTCGAACAGCCCTATCTTGAGGAGACCGACGATCTGATGGAACGGGTTGCCCGTGATGATTTAAAAGTGCTGCGTATCGTCAACATCATTCGTTACGACGTGGTTCAGGTTCAGCAGCACCTGACCGATATTTCAGCGACTCGTGGCCTGAACGGCCTGGATGACGGTTTCGAGAAGGCTGCGTGGCACGCCGAGGACCTGAGACTACGCATTGCCGACGTTCTGGGCATGGACACGATCGTTGAACATCCCGAAATGACCGCCGCCTTGAACAAGGTCTCGGAATTATTCCACCCCTATTACGACTACGGTAAGAAAATGGCCGCCCGTTATGTCGCCGAAGGCAGCGCAGGGGGCAATACCATGATGCCGGAATTCGATTCCCGGGCGGAGGCCCTTTCCCAAAGCATCCTCGACCTGCTCAACCTGATCGAGGACAACACCAGCAGCGACTTGATGGCCACGGAAGAATCAATCGACACCCTCAAAGACAACAACCGCGCGATGATCATTTTCGCCATATTCCCGGCCCTTCTCGGCATCCTCGCCGCGATCTTCGGGGTCGTCGCCGTCAGAAGGATGTGCAAGGTTCTCGGAGCCGAATCCGGCGAATAAAGGCCCACAGTCAGTCGCCGTCACCAACAAGTGCCATTAGTCGCCGTCACTAACAAGTGCCTTGGACAATTGCTCCCAGACTTTTGGCCCCCACGCATCGGGGGCGATTTCGACGGCGGCGCTGAGTGCCTCGGCGATGGAGTTAACCGATCTCTCAGTGACCTTGGGCGTGCGCCCGTCGGCTTTGATAGAGACCCCGGCGTAGACGACCTTTTTTTTCTCAGGCAGGTAGTGGAAGGTCGTCGAGAATATTTCATCGTAGCCGTTTTCGACCTCCATCAGATCAATGGAGATCAGGAACACCGGCTTATGGGTTAACTTATAGGGGACCTCTATCATGAACATCGGCGCGATAATAGTGAACGGCTTGCCCTTGTCGTTGCAGCGATAGACGATCTCGTAATCGGAAAAAACGTAGTCCTCGCCCTCGACGGTGTTTTTGCCGCGAAAGCCGAAGGTATAGCCGCACGGCGCGTGTTCTTCGATCAACACCCGGCCGGAAATACTTTCTTTCAACGTACCATCGATCATCGGCAGCATGACCGGCGCGTAGACGAAACCATAATCCTTACCGTCTTTCAAGATTGCCATCCAACCGGCACCGCCCTTGGCGCGCCCGACCACCTTGACTTTAACGCCTGCCTTCAGCGTCCCCAGTTTTTTAGATTCAGTCTTCGGCCCGGCGCGCACATTGACACCCTTGGTCACCAGATAGGTGCCATCGATGGCCGTGACTTCGATGCCAAGGAACGTCCTGTCTTCGGCCCGCACCGAAGTCCCCGCAAGTGACGTAGCGGCAACGAAGAGGACAGCGGCGAGCAGTATTTTGAAGTCGGACAAATTTTTCAACTCGCTGAAATAACGGCAGGATTCCCTTCAATAGTAACCAAAGAGCGAGACTCTCTCCACCGTCTTTTTAAATGACGTTGGCGCGGCGTATGATTACTGTAGGGCGCGTGACTTAATTAATAATCAAACAGGGTATCAACCATGGCGGTGATGGAACTTGCCGAAATAAGCCAGGCACTGCGGCCGGGAAGCCGCTTGCTGGGGCTCGATCTCGGCTCGAAGACGATCGGCCTGGCCTTAAGTGACGTCACCCTGATGATCGCCTCGCCGTTTCAGCTTATCAAGCGCAGCAAGTTCACCGCCGATGCGCAAAAGCTGGAGGCCCTGATCGACGACTATGACGTCGGCGGCCTGATCCTCGGCCTGCCCTTCAACATGGATGGCAGCGAAGGGCCGCGGTGCCAGTCG
>CBFDEA010000473.1:0-2203 GCA_965603695.1 uncultured Rhodospirillaceae bacterium
CTGCAGAAACTTGAAAGCGAGTCATCGGCACATTGGCTGTCGCTGTTTCGCGACGCCGACGCCGTGCGCAACACCCTGTCTGGCGCGTCGGCTATTCTGATCGCCGACTTGCCCTTCGCGATTCTTTTCCTGGTCATTATTTTCGCCATTGCGACGCCGATCGCCTGGGTCCTGCTCATCGTCATGCCGGTTTTCATGTTTGTCGCCTGGCGCTCCAGCGCCGTCATGTCCGTGGCCAACCAGGCCGAGCGGCAAACGGCCCAAACCCGCGATTCACTGGTCGCCGAAATGATCAACGCACGGACCACGATCAAGGCGCTGTCGCTGGATAAAGTGATGCGACCGATGTGGGAAGACATGCAATCCGATAATATCGAGACCTCGGTTATCCGCGGCTCGAAGACCGATAGCTTTTCCAATATGGGGGCCAGCCTGTCGATGATCACCTCGATCGCGCTGACCACCGTTGGCGCCTTGTTCATCATCCAGCAGGAACTAACCATCGGCGCATTGATCGCCACCAACATGCTCAGCGGCCGCTTGCTCGGGCCGCTTAATCAATTGGTCAGCCAGTGGCGCACTTATTCGTCCTTCCGCCAATCGGTTGACCGTCTTGGCGACCTGTTCAATTCCGTCAGTGAACGCCAGGAAAGCGAAGTCAAGATGGACAAGCCGCGTGGCGAGATCACGATGGAAAACATCACCTTCGCCTACGCCGAAGGGCTGCCGAAGGTCGTCGATAACGTCGAAATCACCTTCAAATCGACCGGCATCCACGCCGTGGTTGGACGCAACGGTAGCGGTAAGTCGACGATGCTGAAACTGATTCAGGGCTTGTACAGGCCGATAAGCGGACGGGTCTTGATCGATGGCGCCGATATCTCGCAGTTCTCACGCTCGGAAATGTCCGCCTGGATGGGCTACGTGCCACAGGACTGCATTCTGTTTACCGGCAATGTTCGCGATAACATCGCCCAACGCATGCCAGAGGCCACCGACGAGGAAATCCTGAAAGCCTCGCAAGCCTCTGGTGTTCACAGTTTTATTATCGATATGCCCGAAGGTTACAGCACCGAGATCGGGGAAGCCGGTCAACGTCTGTCCGGTGGCCAGCGCCAGCGTATCGCCATCGCCCGCGCCCTGGTCGGCGACCCGCCGGTCGTCCTGCTTGATGAGCCCTCGAGCAGCCTCGACCGCCAGGCGGAATTTGAACTCCGCAACACCTTGGCCTCGATCGCCAAGGAACGCACCGTCATCATCGTCACCCATAGCCCGATCCTGCTTGCCGCCTGCGATGATCTGGCCGCCTTGGACAAGGGCCGAATCGCCCTGGCCGGTCCGGCAAAGGATATCCTGCCGAAACTGTTCGGCACGGCAGCCAAGCCCGGCCAGAAAAAAGGCGCACCACCACCACAAAAAGCAGGCCAACAGGCCCCGGCGCAAGGGCAGCAAGGGCAACAGGGGCAACAACGCCCGCAACCTCATCAGGCACAAGGTCAGCCAAAGCCGACCTCGGATCTGCCTAATATCGCCGCGCCGATCAAGGCCCGCCCCCCGGCGACGCCTGCCGCGACGCCGAGCGCACCGGCTAAAGCCCCAAGTGCACCGGCGCAAAATCCAGGCGCTCCTGCCAAACCAGTTCCCGCAGCAGCCCCGGTTCAAACCGCACCGGCCAAACCGGTTCCGGCAGCAGCCCCGGCCCAAACCGCACCGGCCAAACCAGTTCCGACAGCAGTCCCGGCGCAAGCCGCGCCGGATACACCGCCCCCGGCCAAGCCGATTCCGGCGCAACCAGAGAAGGCCGATGCGGTGCTCGACATCCCGCCCCCTCCTGAAAAAGGGGATAAGACTTGACCACATCAAGGCTCGACGCCCTCCTCGAACATCATCCCATGCCCAGTTGGCGAATCGCCGCCTGGCCAGTGATGATCTTGCTGGCCTCTATCTTGGTTTGGTCCAACTTCACCAAGCTTGAAGAAGTGACAGTCACCGAAGGCGAGGTTATCCCCTTGGGCGACTTCCAGACGATCCAGCATCTGGAAGGTGGAATCGTCAAGGAAATCCACGTTCGCGATGGACAGATTGTCAGCAAAGGCGCGGCGCTTATTTTGCTCGATCTGGCGACATCGGGGGTCAACCGTGAAGAACTTCAGGTCCGCCTGGATGGCCAATATTTGTTGAAGGCCCGCCTCGAAGCTGAGGC
>CBFDEA010000474.1:0-2201 GCA_965603695.1 uncultured Rhodospirillaceae bacterium
ACCCAAAGTGGTCAAATGGCCTTAAGCGTTCTCGCCTTCCTGATCGGCGGTGGGGCTGGCGGCGCGGTTGTTGTTTTTCGCGAGGCCATCGGCCTGGTTCAGAACGTTGCCTTCGGTACCGACAGCGAGCGGTTATTTCTCCATCTTGATAGCCTGCCCTGGTGGCAGATCGTGACGGTCCCGGCCATTGGTGGGGTTATCGTCGGTCTACTGGTCAAATATCTGATGCCGGAAAAACGTCCCGAAGGCGTCGCCGATGTGATCGAGGCCGGGGCCTTGCGCGGCGGCCGGATGTCGGGGTTGACCGGCATCAAAGCGGCTTTGGTCAACGCCGCTTCAATCGGTTTTGGCGCTTCGGTCGGGCGCGAAGGTCCGGCTGTTCATTTCGGTGCCGCCCTCGGCGGCTGGTTGGCGTCCTCGTTGCACTTGAGCCGCTCGGTCTCGCGGACGCTTCTGGGCTGCGGGGCGGCGGCGGCGGTTGCGGCCTCTTTTAATGCGCCCATTGCCGGCGCCTTGTTTGCTTCCGAAGTGGTGATCGGCCACTACGCTTTAAGTGCCTTTGCCCCCATCGTTATTGCCAGCGTTACCGGAACGGCGATATCGCGTTACTATTTTGGCGATTTCCCGGCCTTCGTTATTCCCGAGCACATCATCGAGTCGTTCTGGGAATTCCCGGCCTTTGTCGTGCTTGGCATTCTTGCCGGGTTGGCGGCGATGGCGTTTATGAAAAGTATTATGCTTAGCAACACCCTGGCCCAGCGGTTGCCGGTGCCCGACTATTTAAGACCGGCAATCGGCGGGGCTTTGATCGGCGTTATCGCGATCTGGTTCCCGCAGGTGTTAGGGGTCGGTTACGGTGCCACCGAGGCCGCCGTCATGGAATCGTTTCCGTTGATCTTGTTGGTGTCAGTGTGTCTGGCGAAAATTCTGGCGACGTCGATCAGTATCGGTTTCGGTTTTGGCGGTGGGGTGTTTTCCCCGGCCCTGGTCATCGGCGCGATGCTCGGCGGGGCTTACGGGATGGTTTTTACCGGTCTGTTTCCCGATCTCTCAACGGGTATTGGCGCCTATACGATTCTGGGCATGGGGGCGATGGCCGCCGCCGTGCTTGGCGCGCCGATCTCGACGGCGCTGATTGTCTTTGAAATGACCGGTGATTACGCCCTGACCATGGCGCTGATGGTCGCCGTCGTTATTGCCTCGATGATTACCCGGCAGTTCCATGGCGGTTCGTTCTTCGCCTGGCAACTTGAACGCCGCGGTCATGATCTTCGTGATGGCCTCGAGGTCGCCTTGCTGCGATCCTTGAAAGTGCGCTCCATCCTGTCGAGCGCCGGTGAGTTGGTAACCCTGGGGGTCGGTTTGCCGGAGATCCGTTTGATGCTGCAAAAATCCGATGCCGGTGAGCTTTTTGTCGTTGATGATGACGGCGTCCTGTTCGGCACCATTACCCTGGCCGACATGAGCGAATTTGCTTTCGACCCCGAACTCGATCAATTGATTACCGCCAGCGACGTGGCGCGCCGTCATCCGCCGATGCTCGCCGCCAGCGACGATCTGGAAGAAGCAATGTCGACGATGCGCGACAATGGCGAGGAATATATCGCCGTCGTCGAGGACCACCAGACGATGAAATTCCTCGGCTGTGTCCGCGAAGGCCGGGTGATGGGCGCTTACAACAGGGCCTTGCTCGATAACCGCCGGGAAGAACGCGGTCACTGATCCTGTCCGTTAATTGGCAAAGAACAAGTGCCAGAACAAAGGCAGCAGCAGTGCTGTAGCCAGCTGCCTAGTTCATTTCCAGCCAATCGTTACGGTCGAGGGATTTGACGCTGATTTGCTTGATCGACAGGTTTTTCGAGGCGATGGGTAGGACGTCCAGGTGGATTTGGCTTCCGGCACTTCCCTGAAGCCGCACTTTTTTAAAAAACTCAATCATGTTGCCGATTCGCTTGCCGCCGACGCCGATGATGATGTCGCCTTTCTTAAGGCCGGCCTGTTCGGCCGGGCCGCCGACACGGACATTGGTGATGTAGACCCGGCCCCGGGCCTCGTCCGTATAGACTCCCAGCCACGGCGGTACCGGCGGTTTGCGCCGCCCGGTGGCAATAAGATCGGCGAGGATCGGTTTTAGGCTATCGATGGGAACGAACATATTGCCAATCACCGGGCGCTCCTGAACAATCGCGTCGTTGACCATC
>CBFDEA010000475.1:0-2198 GCA_965603695.1 uncultured Rhodospirillaceae bacterium
CCGAATTTTGCGGTGTCGGCGGCAAGGATGAAATCGCACATCATCGCCAGCTCGCAACCGCCGCCGAGCGCGA
Organism: uncultured Rhodospirillaceae bacterium; assembly: GCA_965603695.1. Classification (GTDB taxonomy): domain Bacteria; phylum Pseudomonadota; class Alphaproteobacteria; order Rhodospirillales; family JABHCV01; genus JACNJU01. The sequence continues at coordinate 74 of CBFDEA010000475.1, forward strand.
AGCCCGCCACCGCCGCGATCACCGGCTTACGGCAACGGGTCACCCGTTCCCAGCCGCTGGTGATGAAGTCGGCGTTATAGGCGTCTGAGAAACTCTGGTCTTTCATTTCCAGAATATCGGCCCCGGCGGCGAAGGCTTTTTCCGAGCCGGTGATAACCATGGCGCCAATCGCGTCGTCCGCCTCAAAGCCATCCAGCGCCTCGGTCATTTCCGCCATCAGGGCGGCATTCAGGGCGTTCAGGGCCTTTGGCCGGTTGAGCGTGATCAGCCCGACCGGGCCTCGGGTTTCGACAGTGATATTCTCGTAAGACATTGTTGTTCCTTTGATTAGTTCTTTGCCGGCGACAGGGTAAAGCGGACGGTCAGGGGCCGGTCCTTGTTTTGATCTTGGCCTGATATAGTCCCCGCACCCGGAAACGCCAATTTTAATATCTCGCCTTCACGTTTGAAGATGCCGGGCGCGTCTTGCCGCCATCCCAGTTGCGGCAGGGTCGAGGTATAAAAATCGAGAACCGCCTGCTTCACTACCTTGCCTTCTGCGAAAGACTCGACAATACGGCCCGTGCCGCTGTCGAAGATCATCGAGCCATCGGTGCTTTCTACCAGACCCGCCATCAGGGGCAGGTCGTCAATGTCCTTAAAGAAGCCGTCGGCCAGAGGCGCGCGAACGACAAGCAACACCAAGAACGTGGCGACAACGGCGCTGCGGAGGAAGCGTCTTTTCATATTCATCGTCATAACATTATCGCTGCCTTGTGGGACAATAAAATGTCGAACGTCCCGACTGAACGATGCGCCGAACACCGCCCCGGGTGCAGTCACAGCCGGGGCACGCCTCGCCCTCGCGGCCATAGACGGCAAATGAATGCTGGAAGTAACCCAGCTCGCCATCGGTCTGGCGATGGTCGCTGATCGATGAGCCGCCCGCCGCGATAGCCCCGCCAAGAACGTCGCGGATCGCCGCCCACAAACGTTTGGCGCCCGCGCCCTGTACCGTGGATGCCTTGCGCTTCGGCGACAACCCGGCCCGGAACAGGGCCTCGCACACATAGATATTGCCCAGTCCGGCGACCACCTTCTGGTCCAGTAATGCCGCCTTGATCGGTGCCTTGCGACCCTTTAAGGCGTCGGCCAGGGTTTCGACCTCGAACTCCTCGCCCAACGGTTCCGGGCCAAGATCCTTGAGCAGCGCGTGTCCGGCCAGTTCGCCGTCATCGGCCAGATCCATAAAGCCGAAACGGCGCGGGTCGTGATAGCGAATTTCGGCCCCGGCGTCGGTCCTGATAATGACATGATCGTGCTTCGCCGGTGGCGGAGCCTCTTGTTCATTTTCATAGATGCGAAAACTGCCCGACATGCCGAGGTGCGATATCAGCGTCGCCCCGTCGTCGAGGCCGATCAGCAAATACTTGGCGCGGCGCGACACCGCCGTCACCGTTCGCCCGGTCAGGCGCTGGCCGAAACCATCGGGCAGGGGAAACCGCAGGTCCGGCCGCCTGGCCTGGGCGCGCGCGATACGGTGGCCTTCCAGAACCGGGGCCAGGCCGCGCCTGACGGTTTCAACTTCGGGGAGTTCGGGCATGTCGATAATCTAGCCTGATTGATCTGCTTGCGCTATGTTGCGGTTATGGCGCTTGAGAAACAAAACAACCACAGTGAAGAAACCACCCATTTCGGTTTTTCGACGGTCAAGGCCGACGACAAGGCGACGCTGGTAAAGGGCGTCTTCGACAACGTCGCGTCCCGCTACGACCTGATGAACGACCTGATGAGCCTTGGCGTCCACCGCCTGTGGAAATCGGCGATGATTGACTGGCTGCGGCCAAGCCCCGATATGTCGCTGATCGACGTCGGCGGCGGCACCGGCGACATCGCGTTCCGGTTCCTTAAAGCTGGCGGCGGCGAGGTCACCGTTTGCGACATTAATGACGAGATGTTGTCAGTCGGTCGCGACCGGGCACTCGATCAAGGCATCGTCGGTGGCATTTCATGGGTCAACGGCGACGCCGAGACGCTGCCGGTGCCGGACAATTCGTTCGACGCCTACACCACCGCCTTTTGCATCCGCAACGTCACCCATATAGAGAACGCCTTGGCCGAGGCCCGGCGGGTGCTCAAACCGGGC
>CBFDEA010000476.1:0-2193 GCA_965603695.1 uncultured Rhodospirillaceae bacterium
AAAGGTAGCACCGGTAGGCTGTGTGTCAAGCAGATGCCCCCCAAATGCTCATGTTTGTGACATCAATTTTTTTTATCATTGTTGATGGGAACGCCGAAAAGCTCCAACCTGTGACCGACCAGTTTCAGGCCATGACGCTCGGCAATTTTGCTTTGCAGGGCCTCAATCTCTTCGTTGCGAAATTCTATAACGGCACCGCTGTGGACGTTGATCAAATGGTCGTGATGATCGTCCGAGGCCTCTTCGTAGCGGGCGCTACCATCACCAAAGTCGTGCTTTTCAAGGATATTCGCCTCTTCGAACAGGCGCACCGTGCGATAAACAGTGGCGATTGAAATTTTTGGATCGATAGACGTTGCCCGGCGATACACTTCGTCAACATTGGGGTGGTCTTCAGAGTCTGAAAGGACTTGGGCGATAACCCGACGCTGGCCGGTCATCTTCATACCCTTGTCGATGCAGATCTGTTCGATCCGTGATAACGCGGTCATTTAGAATCCGTAACTTTCGCTTCTATAGACAGCTTTAAGCAGCCTTGCCGCGGCCCTTGCGAGGTTTTGTGCCAAGGCCAATTTTCTTGGCCAGATTAGAACGGTGTTTGGCGTAATTCGGTGCGACCATAGGATAATCCGCACCCAGGCCCCAGCGTTCACGGTAATCTTCCGGCGACATATTGTAGGAAGTCTTGAGGTGGCGTTTCAGCATTTTCAGCTTTTTGCCATCTTCCAGGCAGATAATGTAATCTGGAAAAATCGACTTCTTGATCGGCACCGCAGGACGCGGGCGCTCAGGCATTGCCTGTTCGCTTCCAATAGAGGACAGTGCTTTATAGACTTCTTGTATCAGATTTGGCAGTTCACTGATGGCGACTGTATTATTGCCGACATGGGCCGAAACGATTTCAGTCGTCAGTTCAAGCACCTCGTTTATATTTGGCTTGTCGCTCATTTTAAACTATTCCATATAAATTAATCATACTCTTTAATATAAAGTACACACCCGCTAACCACAAGTCATAAGCATGAATAAAGATACTCAATCCAAGAATCCACCAGGTGCGGATGTTTTCCTCGACATCACCCCCGAGACGTGTCCGATGACCTTCGTCCGCGCCAAGCTGATGATCGAGAAAATGGCCCCCGGCAGTGTCGCGGAAATTCGTCTCCAGGGTACGGAACCATTGGAAAATGTTCCCCGTTCCATCATTGACATGGGCCATGAAGTGATCAGCCTGGAGGCCGAGACTGCGGCCACACCCGGCGATGGAATCCATCGTTTGTTAATCCGAAAAAGGTAATTTTAAGTCGCCGTTACAGGTAAAATTTTTTACTTATTACTTAGCGATTATTTCAAGTTGATATATCAACGCGTCGATCTTGCCCGCGCCATGATCGTAATAGCCGCTGCGCCGACCGCAGATTGTGAAGCCACACTTTTCATAAAGCGCCCGGGCGCCCGTGTTGTCTTCGGCCACTTCAAGAAACATCTTTGCCGCCCCGGACATTTTTGCACTGTCAATTGAAGCCTGTAAAAGGCGCGCACCGTGGCCGCCCCTACGGGCGTCCTGGCGCACGCCGATCGTAATCATTTCGGCTTCATCGGCGGCAATTGTGAACACGGCGAAACCATGCGGGTCTGAGGCCGTAGCACTGATCAAGGCGACGGCCCCCGGCATGGCGAGTATTTCTGTGACGGCTTTGACGTCCCAAGCGGCCTTAAAACATTGCTCATGCAAGGCGGCGATGACGCCTGCGTGGGCAATGCCGACCTGGCTAATCTCTTCGCTCACGGCCTGAGGCTGCCGCCATCGCGGGGCAATTTAGCATCGGGTGGGCGCAAATACAGGGGCCCCACCGGAGGGACCGTGTCTCCCATAGACCACCGGTTCGCCGCCAGGGTCGCGACGATGCGGGCATCGGCAACGCCGGAAGCATCGATGGCGCGCGCTTCAACGCTGGCTTCGGCCAATACCGCAAGGGCTTGCGCCGTCGCGTCACCGACGACGCTTATGGGCCGCACAGAATCGGCTAGCCAGGCCGCCAGATTTTCCGGCTCGACCGCTTGCGGTGCGCAGGCCGCCTGTCCCGGCTTTGAAAATGTTTGCACATAAATATCGGAACGCTTCGAATCGAGCGCCACTAGTAAGGTTCTGGTGGGCCAGGCGGTTTCTTCAACTGCGGCGGCAATAGCTTC
>CBFDEA010000477.1:0-2185 GCA_965603695.1 uncultured Rhodospirillaceae bacterium
TCTGTTTGTCCTGGTGTTGTTGGGATGGGTCACCATATCGAGCGATATCGGCATGGGTACGGTCGCCATTCTTGGCGCCTCGGCGTTCTTGATTGCCGGGCTGGTGCGCTGGGAGGATATCAATTCCGGCGTCAACTGGGGGGTCGTTTTGCTTTACGCGGCGGCAATCTCGCTGGGTGTTCAAATGAAGCTGACCGGGGCCGCCCTTTGGGTCGCCGAGCACTTCCTCGATTTATTGTTGCCGCTCGGTGCCCATGAAGGGTTCGGCCTGTGGGCGGCGGTTTCGGCGTTGACGACGCTGGTCACCAATACCATGTCCAACGGTGCCGCCGTCGCGGTGCTTGGACCGATCGTCCTGAAAATCGCCGTAGCTTCCCAGGAAAGCCCCATTATCATCGGCTTTATCACCTCGATTTCATCGGCATTCGCCTATCTGACCGTGGTCGGGACGCCGGCCTGCACCATCGTTTATGCCTCGGGATATCTGAAAACGACGGATTTTCTTATTGTCGGCTGGAAAATGGTGCTGATGTCGACCATCATGATGTTGTTAGCGGCCGCCGTGTACTGGCCAATGTTGGGAGTTTAGGACATGACGGATATTGAAGGCCTGCAGACAGAACAGGAATCGCGGGAAGACCGGTTCAGGATTCTTGTCTGCATTGACGGCTCCGATGAGTCCTTCCAGACCCTTCGTTACGCCGCCAAGATGGGCAGCGGCGTCGATGGCGATATCGTCCTGCTGTATGTCCGCCCTATCGATCAGGGCTTGCGTTCGGGCGGCCTGAATGTCCGCGTCGCGCGTGAAAACATGCTCGATTGGGGGCTCGAGCTACCGGGCACAAAGTACTTGAAAAAAGGCTACGATATCCTGCTTGAAATGGGCATTACCGACGAAAGCTGGCGCCAGCATTCATATCATTCCGGCGTTGAAGGCGACCCCTTGGGCGATCATAAGATCGAGTACATCAACGACGACGGCAAGGTGATTGTCCTTAAGCACAAGGTCGCAAGCGACATCGCCACGGGTATTTTAGAGCAGTGGGAACTGGGGCCTTACGACATCATCATCCTGGGTGCTTCCGGGCGCTGGCGCGGCATGGCTAAATCTTTTTGGGATCCGGCGGTCGCCGAAAAAGTCGCCATTCACGCCCCGTGTTCGGTGCTGGTGGCCAGGGGAATCGATGTCGGCCACGGTCATCTGATCTGCACCGATGGTTCGGAAAAAGCCATGGATACTGTGCGCAAGGATGCCTATCTGGCAAGCCGTTGCGAATGCCCGGTGTCGTTGATTTCGGTGGCCCTGGATATGGAGAGCGAAAACGAGTCGATCGCCAATGTCGAGGCCGCCCGCAAGGAGCTTGCCGGCATGGGGATCGAGGTCGAAAACACCCTTCACCCGGTCGGCAACCCGGTCGACGAGATCGTCGAGGCCGGTCCCGATTATTCGGTTATCGTCGTCTCGGACAGTTCCAAGAAAGGCCTGACGCGCTTCTTCATGGGAAGCGTTGCCTTCAAGGTTTTACAGGAAGCATTTACGTCGGTGATGGTGGTCAGATAACTAGATTTAGGTAATCGCTTCGATTTCTTCGTCGGTCAAGCTGCCCGGGACGACGGTCACGGGAATTCTCAAACGACCGGCCATCTTCTGCACCAGATAGGATACCAGCGGGCCGGGGCCGTCCGAACCGGTGGAGGCACCGAGGACAAGCAGGGAAATATCCAGCTCTTCTTCAATCAGTTCCATCAGTTGTTCGTACATGATGCCTTCGCGGATATAAACCAGCGGCATTTTACCGGTGCGCTTCTGGACGATGGCGGAAATGACGCTGAGCAGTTCCTCCGCTTCCTGGCGTCTTTCTTCGCGCATCAGGTCGCCAACCGTGGCCCAATGCTGGAATTCCGCAGGTTCGATCACATAGAGCAGTGAAACCCGCCCGCCGACACGCTTGGCCCGCGCACAGGAGAACCGCAGTGCCTGTGACAGCTCCTCGCTCTCATCGACAACGCACAGGAAGGTGAATTCTTTATCTTCGCTCATGTTTAACCTTTGCGGAATAGGACATTGGCCAGCCATCCTGCCATTGCGGCGAGAAGAATAGCAAGGACGCCGTAGGGCAGAGCATGGCGATGAGCAAAATCATAGACTTCTGCCTCGACGCCAATCTTTTTTACCCCAATGATT
>CBFDEA010000478.1:0-2184 GCA_965603695.1 uncultured Rhodospirillaceae bacterium
AGTGATCGCCATGGTCGCCCGCCGACTCTATCATCACCCGGGGCATCGCCGCAGAGGCATCGGTGGAGCGCAGGATGCGCACCTTGAAGTCGACCAGCCGCAGATCCTCCAGCACCGGATAGACCGGCGTCAGGACTTTTCGCAGCGCTCGATCAAGGGCGTTTACCGGGCCATTGCCTTCGGCCACCGTCATATGCTCGACCCCATCGACCGTCAGCTTGACCGTGGCTTCGGAGATAATCACCAGTTCACCCTTGGCGTTCCAGCGCCGCTCATCCAGAACCCGGAAATTATTGCAATGGAAATAGTCGGGCACCTTGCCAAGGGCGCGCCGGGCCAGAAGCTCGAAACTGGCTTCCGCACCGTCGTAGGAATAACCGTCGAATTCGCGTTCCTTGACCTGTTCGACCAGGCGCATGACTTTTGGGTCGTCAGGGTCGACATCGATGCCGAGTTCGCGAAAACGGGCCATGATATTAGCCCGACCGGCCTGATCCGAGACGACAATCTGACGTTTGTTGCCAACCAGCGCCGGTTCAATATGTTCGTAGCTGCGCGGATCTTTTTCGACCGCCGAAACATGCAAACCACCCTTGTGGGCGAAGGCGGATTCACCGACATACGGGGCGCTGCGATCGGGTGCGCGATTCAGGTGTTCATCCAAAACCTTGGAGACATGGGCCAGGTGGGTCAGGTCCTCAGACGAAATTCCGGTTTCATAACCCATCTTCAAAATCAGCGAAGGAATAATGCTGATCAGATTGGCGTTGCCGCAGCGCTCGCCCAGACCATTGAGTGCGCCTTGCACCTGACGCACGCCAGCGCGTACGGCGGCCAGGGAATTGGCGACGGCGTTGCCGGTATCGTCATGGCAGTGGATGCCCAGGTTCGAACCCGGAACATGCTTTGTTACGGCACCGACGATTTCCGTGATCTCATGGGGCAACGTGCCGCCGTTGGTATCGCACAACACGATCCAGCGCGCGCCGCCCGCGTAAGCCGCTTTCAGGCAAGCCAGGGCGAATTCCGGATTGGCCTTGTAGCCGTCAAAAAAGTGTTCGGCGTCAAATATCACTTCTGCGACCTTGCGCGTCGCATGTTTGATTGAGTCGGCAATCATGGCGATGTTTTCGGAATGCTCGATCTCGAGGGCCACATCGACGTGGAAATCCCAGGTCTTGCCGACCATGCAAATGGCATCGGTTCCGCAATCAAGCAAGGCTTTGAGGCCGGGGTCGTTATCACTTGAACGCCCTGCCCGCCGGGTCATGCCGAAGGCCGTCAGGCGGGCCCGCTTGAGCGTTGGCGGGGCGTTGAAAAAGGCATCGTCCGTCGGGTTGGCACCGGGCCAACCGCCTTCGATATAATCGACGCCAAGGGTATCAAGTTCAGCGGCGATCAGCATCTTGTCCGACACATTGAAATCAACGCCCTGGGTCTGCGCCCCGTCACGCAAGGTACAGTCATATAGATAAACGCGGTTGTCGCTCATGCTCACAAGTGATTCCAGAATTTTATTATCTTAAAAAAAGTGACGAATGCCGGAGAATGACCAATTTAATGCCGTTGCTCAAGGCTTTCCGCTTCCAAACAGCGCTTTCAAGGTTCCAGACATCAATTTTCTTGGTATAAGAAACTATGAATGACAGTCCCGACCTGAGCGATATTAGTGAATCCGAACGCGCCGACTTTCTCGCATTCCAAGAGAAAGTCCGCGGCACCAATATCAATGAGCAAACCTTATTGGCCACCGATTACTTGAATCACTTCAACGAAATCGTCATGACCCTGGAAATGATTCCCGATATGCCGGAACTGCTTGAAGACGCCAAGGAGTGGCACCCGAAAAGCTACCAGGACCATCTGTTGGATAGCACCTTCTCCGACCGCGAGCTGGCGGCGGAAGCCTATAACCATGTGCCGCAGAAATTCCGCGCCCCGTTCGAGCAGACGATTTCGCAAATCGACAACCTGATCGCCACCACCATCGACCGCCTTGAGAGCGACCTGACCCAGGGCAATGTCGATCTGGTACGCGAGAACGCGACGGCGTTATCGCGGGTCATTCAGCGCCTGATGGACGTCGCCGGCGGGATCATCAACGGCAGTGCCAAAACCATGGAACAGTCGGAAATCGATATTTTGATCGGTTAGAACGGCAATCCGACTTTTTCAGTGACTCAG
>CBFDEA010000479.1:0-2175 GCA_965603695.1 uncultured Rhodospirillaceae bacterium
GTGATCTGGGCGGCCACCGCGTCAAGCGGGGCGTCGTCATCCAGGCGGTTGAGCTCCAGGTTAAAAAACAGGGTGACGCTGGTAATATCGGTCACCCGCTCCTGTACGCTTTGATAAAACCGGCCACGCTCGCCATCGCTGACATCGGCGGCATAGAGAAGTTGGGCGTAGCTCATCGCCTTGTAAAGAATCTCAATCAGGGCCTCATAGTCGCCAATAGCCTGCCCCAAGCCATCGCCATCAAGACCTGCCAGTTTGCCCTGATAGGCATCGGCAAATTGCTTAGAAAGGGTCTCGGCGCGCACGAAATCGGCCTCTATTTCCGGCCCGTCGGGGGCCGGATAGAGGTCGCTTAAATCCCATTGGGGAAGTTCATTATCAGACATTCAATTCTCCATACTTGCGAGAACCATATAAGACTGGATACAAAGGAGAGCAAGGACAACAGTGAAAGCCGGAACTTTTATGACCAGAAATGCCGAAACATGGCCCAATCTTGTCACTATGTTCTTCGATCAGGCAGAACAAGGCGGCAACGCGCCATTCCTGTGGGCCCGCCACGATGGCCTCTACGTTTCGCAAAGTTGGGCGCAAACGGCCATTGAAGTCAGCCAATTGGCGCGGGGACTCAAGTCCTTGGGCATTGGCCCGGGTGATCGAGTGCTGCTGATTTCAGAAAACCGGCCCGAATGGCTGATCGCCGATATTGCGATCATGGCGATCGGCGCGATTACCGTTCCCGGATACATCACCAATACCGAAGCCGATCACAGCCATCTGATGGAAAACAGCGGTGCCAAGGCGGCCATTGTCTCGAGCGCAAAACTATTTGATCGGGTGCTGGCCGCTGCGCTCAAGGCCAGTGCGCTGGAAGACATCATCAGCATTGAGAAACCGGGGACCAGTCAGAATGTCGGCATCAATTTGCATCTTTGGAACGAAGTTCTTGAGCGCGGGGCCAAGCCCCATGAAAGCATCTCCACCCAGGCCGAATTCCTGAAACGCGATCAGACCGCCTGCATCATTTATACATCGGGAACCGGTGGTGCGCCCAAGGGCGTCATGTTGCACCACGGCGCGATCCTACACAATTGCACCGGGGCCAGGGACGCCCTTAGCGAGCTGGGACTTGGAGACGAGGTGTTTCTGTCGTTCCTGCCGCTTTCCCATTCTTATGAGCACACCGCCGGACAGTTTTTCCCCATATCAATCGGTGCGCAGATTTATTATTCCGAGGCCGACACCCTGGCCGCCAACATGATCGCCGCCCGCCCGACGATTATGACCGCCGTCCCCAGACTGTACGAGACCCTACATTCGCGCATTACCCGTGGCGTCAAGAATCAGGGCGGCCTCAAGGAAAAACTGTTCAACAAGACCCTGCAACTGGGCCTCGACAAAATACACAATAATGGCCTTGGGCCGCTCGACAGCATCCTCAATGCCGCACTATCAGTGCTTGTGCGCAAGAAGGTAAAAGCCCGCTTTGGCGGTCGCCTGAAGGCCCTTGTATCGGGCGGCGCACCCCTGAACCCGGACATCGGCCTGTTTTTTCAATCCCTGGGCCTGTGCATCCTGCAAGGCTATGGGCAGACCGAATCCGGACCGGTGATCAGCGTCAACCTGCCTTCCAACATCAAGATGGATACCGTCGGCCCGCCGATGACCGACGTCACCCTGAAGATCGCCGACGACGGCGAAATCCTGGCCCGTGGCGAACTGGTCATGCAGGGCTACTGGATGAACGAACAAGCCAGCGCCGAAAGCATTCAGGATGGCTGGCTGCATACCGGCGACATCGGCCATATGGACGAACAGGGGCGGTTGCTGATTACCGACCGCAAGAAAGATATCATCGTCAATTCCGGTGGCGACAATATCGCCCCGCAGCGCGTCGAAGGGGCCCTGACCCTGGAGCCGGAAATTGCCCAGGCCATGGTCTTTGGCGACAAACGCTCGCATCTGGTGGCCATTTTGGTCGCCGACCCCGAATGGCTGGAACAATGGACCTTCGCCAGCGATGAAGACACTCACAAGGCCTTGGGCTTGGTTATCGAGCGGATCAACGCCACCCTTTCCAACATCGAAAGGGTGCGCCGCTTCATCATCGCCGATGCCCCGTTCACCATCGACAACGCCCTGATGACGCCGTCCATGAAAATTCGTCGTCACAAG
>CBFDEA010000480.1:0-2172 GCA_965603695.1 uncultured Rhodospirillaceae bacterium
CTCGCCGTTGCCCTCTACATCATCGATCACATGTTTTTTTCCATGGCCATCGCCATCAAAACCTACTTTCAGAAGATCGCCGATCCGGCCGATATGGCATCGCAAGCAGGTGTCGCTTTTTCCATTAACCACATCGCCGCCGTCGTTATTCCGGCGGCCTTCGGCTTCCTGTGGCTGCTCTCGCCGTCCTATGTGTTCCTGGCCGGGGCCGGGATGTCCGTGCTGTCGCTGGTCCTGGTACGTTTAATCCCTGAAAAACCGACCTATGACAACGTCGCCCTGATCGGTCCTTACCGCCTGGCAATCAACCCGGCCCAATAGATCGACCTTGCCCCGAGCGCTTCTGCCTAATAGGTTTATGGGGAGTATTGGGTTGGGGGAATGATGGACGCACTATTTGAGGCGTTTCCGGTATTGATAAAACTGCGCCAGCTGGCCGAGCAATTGCTGGCTTGGCTGACCAGTAATGATTTCGTCCTGGCACCGCTATTGCAACTGATCACCATCGGCGTGATTTTTCTGCTGGTGCGTTATTTAAGCCCGCGGGTCGAGGCGCTGCTTGATCATGTCAAAGCGCCCAACGGTTACGAGAAATTATTACAGAACGTCATCCGCGCCATCAAGCCGCTGACCTTGCCGGTGCTGTGGATTGTCCTGCAATGGTTTTCGGTCCTTGTCGCCAGGAACGCCGGCTGGCCGCTGCATTTGCTGGAAAGTGCCGTCAGTCTGCTGACCGCCTGGATCATCATCCGCCTGGCGACGTCGGTTGTCGCCGATCCGGGCTGGTCGAAGGCGATTGCGATTTCGGCGTGGTCGCTAGCGGCCCTCGATATCGTCGGTTTGCTCGACCCGACGCTGCTGATCCTCGACGGCATGGCGATCACTTTCGGCACCGGCAGGGTTTCCGTGCTTGGCGTCGGCAAGGCGCTTATCGCCCTTGCCGTGCTGTTCTGGCTCGCCGGATTCCTGTCTTCCCTGGTCGAACGCCACATCAACAAGATGGCGGGGCTGACCCCATCGATACAGGTGTTGTTCAGCAAACTCTTGAAAATTACCCTTTATGTTATCGCCTTCGTGATGGCCATGAACACCGTCGGTATCGACCTTACCGCCTTCGCCGTGTTCTCTGGCGCGGTCGGCCTGGGCATTGGTCTGGGCTTGCAGAAGGTTGTCGCCAACTTGATCAGTGGCGTCATTTTGCTGCTTGAAAAGTCAGTCAAACCCGGTGACGTGATCGCCATCGGGGAGACTTACGGCTGGATCAATTCTTTAAGCGCCCGTTACGTGTCGGTGATTACCCGCGACGGTACGGAACATCTGATCCCTAACGAGGAACTGATTTCCCAGCGGGTCGAAAACTGGTCCTACTCCAACCAGCTTGTGCGCCAGCGCCTGGCGATTGGCATTTCCTATTCATCCGACGTCAAGAAGGCAATCGCGCTGACGATTCAGGCGGCGCAGGAACAGGGCAGGGTGCTCGATAGTCCGGACCCGGTTTGTCATCTCACCGGCTTCGGCGACAATTCCGTCGATCTAGAATTGCGTTATTGGCTGCGCGATCCACGCAACGGCCTGTCCAACATCAGGAACGATATCCTGCTTATGGTTTGGGATTTATTCCAGGAAAATGGAATCGAGTTTCCCTTTCCCCAACGCGAGATTCATTTTCACAAAGCCGTTCCGGTCAAGATCGAGTCCTGAACGCCAGTCTTATTCCTTGGCGTCGGCTGCGACCTGCATGCGGATGATTTTATCGGGCTCTGAAACGCGCCCGCTTCCTTGCTCGCCGCGTTTGATTTTGGCGACCGCCGACATGCCGTCGGTGACCCTGCCCCAGACGGTGTATTGACCATCCAGGTTGCGGGCGCGGGCATAGACGATGAAGAACTGAGAGTCGGCACTGTTGATGTCGCCGCCGCGCCGGGCCATCGAGACGATGCCGCGGACATGCGGTTCGTCGGAAAATTCTGCGTCAATATTTTGACCGCTGCCGTGGCTACCGGTACCGGTGGGGTCACCGGCCTGGGCCATGAAACCACCGATCACCCGGTGGAAAACGATGCCGTCGTAAAAGCCCTCGCGGACCAATTCCTTGATGCGCGCGACATGCTTCGGTGCCAGATCGGGGCGCATCTCAATTGTCACACGACCATCTTTAAGGTCCAGGTAAAG
>CBFDEA010000481.1:0-2161 GCA_965603695.1 uncultured Rhodospirillaceae bacterium
CTCAAATGTGAAGGGCGTCGCCGCCGCATTCCGAAGGATATCCATTGATTTCGTATAAGTGTCCGCTGGTGATCCTGTCAACGGCGCATCGGTTAAATTCAGGACGCAAGTATAAAGGCCGGACGCGTCGATTTGCGTTTTGAACCTGGAATAAATCCCGTCCCGCTGTCCCGACGGTTCGGACTGATCGCCAGCCGTAACGATTTCGGTATAAGTGACCCCGGCCAGGGTGATTGTATAAATCTGGCCTGTTATTACATTCGTAAACGCGCCAGACGACGGGTCGTTGATATCAGAAAAAACGACGCGGGTCGTTTGCTGCGTCCCTTGTGGCGTGAAATTAATCGCCGGGACTGAAACGGTCGCTAACAATTTGACCGGGCCGAACACGCCTTCGAATATCGTGTTTTCGTCAGTCGCTTCGAAGCCACCAGGCGCGACCAGTTCGAAGTTTTCACGCATACGAACCTCGACCGATGGCCGGGCCGCCTGCGATCCCCCGGAACCGACCGGGTCGAAGTTCGACCAGTCGACCCGCTGAATGTATTCGGACCATTCTTCGGACGCCAGCTTCCGCAATTGACCCAACAGGCCCGACGGGAAGTCCGCAGAAAATGGCGCGGCTTCATCGCCGAATCGTAGCGGAATTTCGCGGCTGATCGCCTGGGTTCCGGGCGCGACTTCTTCGCCGCCCCAAAATATCGTCGTATCATCCAAAACAGCATCGTCCCGGATATTACGTTTCGCGGATAAGACCATCCCTTCAACCCGAAGGTCCAATTTATTCGCGACCTGGTTGTCGGCGTTGTAACTGGTCAATGCCGCCGGGGCCAGGACTGGCGTCGCCGGACTGGTCGTCGTGTCCGCTTCCCATAAATCAAAGTTAACGACCTGATTCCGGCCAGTCGTTCCGCCCAGGGCTGGCAATATCGTATCGATCCGGGTCGACGCCGTGTTGTTCGAAACGGTCCCGCCAACCGAACCGAAGTTCGACGAAATGGTCAGGACGTTTCCTTCTAGATTGGCCTGGACCTTGATCGGATCATAATCGGCAGCGATTAGCCCGGCCAATTGAACCAGGTAATCGACCGGGGCCGTTTTCCCGCCGACGTTCCCGTTCAGTGAATAGCGTTCGTTTTGGCTGACGGTCGCGCCCAGTTCCAGGAACGTAAAATAGACCAAAAGATTGTCGGAAATATCGAACACGCCGGAAGCCGTGATCCTGAAAACGGATTGACTGGTCACGCCAGGGATCGGATCGATCACGTTCGGGACGTCGCCTTTCGCCAGCAAAATCCCGTCATTATCGCCGCCGAACTTTTCGTCCATCTTATAGCCGAAGCCGTAAATATTGAACGGCCCGATCGTCCAGATTTGGGATTCGCCGTTGACTGCGATCGATGATAGTTCGACCTGGTATAAATCCGTGACCGTGTCGTCGGCAAAACCGGCGGCATTATAGGCCCCTGTCGTCGCCCCTGCAGGTATGCCAGAAACGTCCAGCTTGACCGTGTCGGCCCCGCCTGGGTCTTCGATGATTCGGACGCGGAACGCGGTTCCGCCTTCCTGGGTGACGTGGGGATCGTCCCAGGCTGTCGCCCTGGCCTGGGTGAACTTATCGGACCCGGCCCAGGTCAGCGCCAGCGATCCGACCAGTTCAGCGCCGGAAGGGCTGCCCGCGTCGACAGGGAAATACCCGCCGCCGGGGGCTGCCGGGTTGACCTCGATGTCGCGCGGCGGATATGCCTTTCCCGCGCGCCCTTCGCTGGTGATCGACTGAACGATCGTCGAAGCGAAATTGAAAGTGTTGAAGGTTGTGAAAAGCTGGTGACGGGATTTCCAGTTTTGCGACGTGTCGCCTTCGGGTTGTTCGTTGGCCAGGCCTGTCCCATAAGTGAAAAACCAAACTTGCGAATTGTCGGCGTGTTCGGCGGGCAGCGTATCAAGCGCGCCCCGGATCAGGTTGAATATCGTCCAGGACCCGCCGCCGTTGTCAGTGACATCGCTGAACAGGATTATTTCGTCGTCGATCATGCAGCCATTATTTAAGGCTTCAAGCTGGCCCGCGTCGATGTCGGTCAGCCTGTTCAAGTCGACCGCATTGTCCAGGTTGAAACCGACCGCGTCCTGGAAGCCGTTGGCCTGACCTCGATCAAGCGCG
>CBFDEA010000482.1:0-2147 GCA_965603695.1 uncultured Rhodospirillaceae bacterium
CCATGGCCATGATGGTAACTTGATCCGGGAACTTATCGAAGACGGCGCGTTCGCCGGTTTCCCAAGCGCCTTTGACGAACTGGACTATGCCGACCTTCTTGCCGTAACCGATCATCCGCAGGGCCATGCCCCAGGCCGCCGTCGACTTGCCCTTGCCCTTGCCGGTGTGGACGATCAAAAGACCCTTTTCCTCGGTCTTGGTGGCCAGGATTTTATCGCGGGCGGCTTTTTTCTTGGCCATCTTTTCACTGTGGCGGGCGTTGTCGGTATTGATCATGGAGTTTCTCCGTTTAGCATTTGCGTTAAGGCGGCGTGGGTGCTGTTGAGACGCGGCGTCCACAGTTCGCGGGCTTGCGCTTCGAGCAGGCGCTCGATCATATCCTTCAGGGCGTCCGGATTGTGCTCTTTAATAAAGTCCCTGACGCTGTCATCGCCGAGGTAAGCCTCGAACACGGCGTCGAAGTGGTGGTCCTTAACGCAGTGGGCGGTGGCCGCGAAAGCGAACAGGTAATCGACGGTCGCGGCCATCTCGAAGGCCCCTTTGTAGCCGTGCCGCATGACCCCTGCGATCCACTTGGGATTGACCACGCGGGCGCGCACGACGCGGGCGATTTCATCATCCAGGGTGCGGATGCGCGGCGTTTCCGGTCGCGAATGATCGTTGTGATAGACTTGCGGTTGATTGCCAGAAAGTTCCCTGACCGCCGCCGTGATGCCGCCTTCGAACTGGTAATAATCGTCACTGTCGAGAAGATCGTGTTCCCGGTTATCCTGATTGTGGACGACGGCTTCGACATTTTTCAGGCGCGTCTCGAACAACCCGTGCGCGGCGGCGCCTTCGGCCCCTTCGCCATACGCATAGCCGCCCCAGGCGACATAGGCGCGGGCCAGATCGCCCTGCGTCTGCCAGCCTTTCTCGTCGATCAAGGCCTGCAACCCGGCCCCGTAGGCCCCCGGCATGGAACCGAAGACCCGGTATCCGGCCCGTTTGAGCGCTTGTTCAGGCTCCATGCCTTTTTCGACAAGCTCATCCTTGTCGTGGTTAACCCTTGCGGCCAGCGGATTGTCCGCGGGCGGCTCATCCAATGCGGCGACGGCACTGGCGGCGGAGGAAAACAGATCGATCAGGGCGGGGAAGGCGTCACGGAAAAACCCCGATACCCGCAAGGTGACATCGACGCGGGGCCGGTCGAGGATCGACAGGGGCAAGACCTCGAAACCGGTGACCCGGCGCGAGGCCGCGTCCCAGGTCGGCTTGACCCCCATCAGCGCCAGCCCTTGGGCGATATCGTCGCCGCCGGTACGCATGTTCGATGTGCCCCAGGCGCTGAGCGCCATGGTTTTCGGCCACCCACCATGTTCCTGCCGGTGATGTTCGATCAGCAAGGAGGCCGACTTCCAACCCAGGGTCCAGGCGGCGGGAGTCGGCACGGTGCGGGTATCGACGGAATAGAAGTTGCGGCCCGTCGGCAACACGTCGGGGCGACCACGGGTCGGCGCTCCGCTCGGCCCCGGTTCGACGAAGCGGCCATCGAGGCCGCGCAGCAACCCGGCAAGTTCGGCTTCCCCGCAGGCGGCGACGGCAGGCCTGATTTTGGCTTGCAGAGACTCCAGCACCAGCAGCACCCGCCGCCAGGCCGGGTCGGGTTGTTGTTCGCCGCAAACCAGACGGGCGGCCAATTCTTCCAGACGCTCGAGCGTATCGCCATGACTGCGCCAGAGGCCCGCCCCCGTCAGGGCGGCCGGTTTCGGGCCGTCCCACGGGACCGCCATCTGGCAATCCAGCGGGTCAAAATCGAGGCCAAGGTCATCTGCCATGGCCCTTAAGATGGAGGCGTCGCCAGCATCACCCGCGCCCCTTGGTACCCGCAGCAGCGCTACCAGAAGATCGGTGAGCAGGCGGTCTTCGGGGGCACGGCCAAAGATGTGCAGGCCGTCGCGGATTTGCATTTCTTTTAATTCGCAAAGATAATTGTCGAGATGGCCGAGGGCCTCTTCGTCGTCCGCCGCCTTATCCATACCGCAATCGGCGTCGAGGCCGATAGCGGCGCAGAGGGTCAGGATTTCGCTTTGCAAAACTTTAAGGCGGCGCGGATCGACGCCCGAGGCCTCGTAGAATTCATCGACCAGGCCTTCCAGATCGGCCA
>CBFDEA010000483.1:0-2139 GCA_965603695.1 uncultured Rhodospirillaceae bacterium
CGTCCGGCTGACGCCCAAAGCACCCAAGGCATCATCCTGAGCGCCCCCAAACGGACAATCGAGGCCGAACGCATCACCTATGACAACGTCGGCATCGAGATCGACCGGGACGCGCGGGTCGCGCGGATCAATGTCTGCGCCCCGACAAGTCTACCGCCGGGCGATGTCCAGGCTATCCACGCGCAAGGAGTCGATTTCTGGCCGTTGGCGCTGGCCCGCGAACTCGATGACGCGATCTTGCATTTGCGCACCAACGAGGCGGAAATCGGCACCTGGGTGTTTACCACCAGCGGCGACGCAAATCTGGTCGACGCCGCCGACGCGGCGCTCCTGGACAATGCCGAGGACTGGCTGGTCCGCGAAATCACGCTTTACCTGAAGCGCGTATTCAAGCGCATCGACGTGACCTCGCGCAGCATCATTTCCCTGGTCGAACCGGGAAGCTGTTTCACCGGCACCCTGCTTGAACTGCTGCTCGCCGCCGACCGCAGCTTCATGTTGGACGGTCTCTTCGAAGACGACGAGCGGCCTGCGGCGACGATCAGGCTGGGGGCGATGAACTTCGGCCCGCTTCCCATGTGCAACGGCCTGACCCGCCTGGAAACCCGTTTCCTCGACGATACGGCGACAATTGCCGCGCTGAACTCCGAGAAGGCCAAGGATCTCGACGCCGCGGCGGCCGATGAGCTGGGGCTGGTAACCTTTATCCCCGACGACATCGACTGGTATGACGAAGTCCGCCTGGCCATCGAGGAGCGGGCCGGATTCTCGCCGGACAGCCTGACCGGGATGGAGGCGAGCCTGCGTTTCGCCGGCCCCGAAACCATTGAGACGAAAATTTTCGGGCGTTTGAGCGCCTGGCAGAACTGGATATTCCAGCGCCCCAACGCGGTTGGCGAAGAAGGCGCGTTGAAGCGCTTCGGCAGCGGTTTGAAGGCGTCCTACGACAACAAGCGCGTATAAATAAAGGCAAGATTTTATGAGCATCGACTACCAGGAAAAAATCCCGAACAACGTCAACCTGAATGACGACCGCCGCTTGCAGCGGGCGTTGGAGAAATGGCAACCCGGTTACCAACAGTGGTGGTCTGAACTGGGCCCGGAAGCAAGCCAGAACATGGATGTCTACCTGCGCACGGCGATCAGCGTCGAGCCCGGCGGCTGGGCCAACTACGGCCATGTCAAAATGCCCGAATACCGTTGGGGTATCTTCCTCTCGCCCGCCGAAGAGGGCCGCCTGATCAGCTTCGGTGCCCACAAGGGCGAACCGGCATGGCAGGAAATTCCCGCCGAGTTCCGTTCCGAACTGCGCCGCCTGATCGTCACCCAGGGCGACACCGAACCGGCGTCGGTCGAGCAGCAGCGTCAACTTGGCCTGACCTGTCCGTCGCTTTACGATCTGCGCAACCTGTTCCAGGTCAACGTCGAGGAAGGCCGCCACTTGTGGGCCATGGTCTACCTGCTGCACGCCCACTTTGGCCGCGATGGCCGCGAAGAGGCGGACGCTATGCTGGAGCGTCACTCGGGCGATCCCGACAAGCCGCGCATCCTCGAAGCCTTCAACGAGGAAACGCCGGACTGGCTGTCGTTTTTCATGTTTACCTATTTCACCGACCGGGACGGCAAGTACCAGCTTGCCTCGTTGGCGGAATCCGGCTTCGACCCGTTATCGCGAACCTGTCGCTTTATGTTGACGGAGGAAGCCCATCATATGTTCGTCGGCGAAACCGGCGTCGGTCGCGTCATCGCCCGCGCCTGTCAGTTGATGCGCGAGCACAAAACAGACGATGTCCGCAAATATGGCGGCATCGACCTTGCGACCATTCAGAAGTACGTCAACTTCCATTTCAGCGTCTCGGTCGATCTGTTCGGTCAGGAAATTTCCACCAACGCCGCCAACTATTTCACCATGGGTCTGAAGGGGCGCTTCCAGGAAACCAGAATCGACGACGATCACCTGCTTAAGGACACCCCTTATCAGGTTGCCGAAGTCAAAGGCGAAGGCATTGTCTTCACCGATCAGAACGCCCTTACGGCGGTCAACGAGCGTTTGCGCGACGACTACATTCGCGACTGCCAGCGCGGCCTCGATAAGTGGTACAAGATTATCGCCGATGCCGGTATCGATTTTGAGGTCAC
>CBFDEA010000484.1:0-2135 GCA_965603695.1 uncultured Rhodospirillaceae bacterium
CCATTTCGCGAAGGCGGCACGGTAACCGCGGGTAATGCCTCGGGCGTCAATGACGGGGCCTGCGCGACCCTTATCGCCAGCGAGCAGGCGGCGCGGGAACACGGCCTGACGCCGATCGCCCGCATCCTCGGCATGGCCAGTGCCGGGGTTGAACCGCGCATTATGGGGTTCGGTCCGGCCCCGGCGACGCGCAAGGTGCTGGCCCTGTGCGGCCTTAAACTGGAAGACATCGGTGTCATCGAGTTGAACGAGGCCTTCGCCGCCCAGGCCCTGGCGGTGACCCGCGATCTCGGCCTGGCCGACGACGCCACCCAGGTCAATCCAAACGGCGGGGCGATTGCGCTCGGCCATCCGCTGGGCATGAGCGGTGCCCGCATTGTGATGAGTGCGGCCTATGAAATGCGCCGCAACAATCACCGCTACGGCCTCTGCACCATGTGCATCGGGGTCGGTCAGGGGATTGCTCTTGTTTTGGAAAAAGTCTGAGCGACGCTTAAGCAGGCGTGTCCCGCTGCATCAGTTTGAGTAGCGTCGTCAGGGTAATCGACTTCAGGGTTGAAACCGCGATTTCCTCGATTTCCGTCATCACTTTGTTGAGGGCCTGACCGATGTCGGCTTCGTCCCCGGTTTGCGGGAAGCCGCCGTCATGGGCATCGACGTCTTCAAACAAACTGACGATGTCATAAAGCGTCACCCGTTTGGCGTTGCCGCTAAAACGATAACCGCCGCCTGCCCCGCGCATGGATTCAACGAGACGGGCGCGGGCCAGATCGCGCATCACCTTGGCCAGATGGTTGGCCGATATGCCGAATTTGTCGGCGATGTCGGCGGCGGAAATCTGGCGATCCGGGTCTTTCGCCAATTCAAGCACGGCGAATAAGGCGCATTGGGTGGCTTTTTGCAATCTCACGGGCTTAACTTCCCTCGCCGTCGCAGAGCGGCATTTCCAACTGGATGAACGGTCCGGCCATCATGCCTTGCGACCTGAAGAATGTCATGTTCAGTTCATCGTCGCGGGCCAACATGGTGCGCACCGTATCGACCCCGGCCTTGGCCAGACAAGCGCAGATCGCCTGAAACAGACTGGAGCCGACTTTGTTAAGGCGGGTTTCCGGATCGACGCCGATGGCGAAAACCCAGCCGCTGGGTTGCGAGCCGAATTCCCAGGCCCGCACCTCGCCGATGATAAAGCCGATCAGTTTTTTGTTTTCATCCTCGGCAATCAGGAAGAAACGATTGGCCTTGTTGCCGTAGCGGGCAAACATATCGACCCAGTAGTCGGGCTTGGACAAACTTGTGATGCGCGCGTCAATGTCGGTGATCGCCTCAACATCCCCCGCCTGAGCCCCACGAATGCCATGTTTACCGGGCTTTACGTCTGTCGCCATCTTTTTACTCCCAGCATTCTCCAACTGCCTTGACAGGATGGAGAGGCTAAACCAAAATGTAAATAGGAATTCCGGTACCTATTTAAGCCTTAATGGCTGTATTTCAAAAATATTCTTTAAACCGAGAGTCATAAACGATCATGATCGATTTCACGACCCATCCCGACATTTATAAACACTGGAAGCTGTCCTTCGACGGCCCGGTGGCGACCCTTGCCATGGATGTCGATGAAGACTGCGGCCTGAAACCCGGCTACAAGCTGAAACTCAATTCCTATGACCTTGGCGTCGACATCGAACTGTACGACGCCGTTCAACGCCTGCGCTTCGAGCATCCGGAAGTCCGTTGCGTCGTCATTACCTCGGCCAAGGAACGGGTTTTCTGTTCCGGTGCCAACATCACCATGCTGGGTATTTCCAGCCACGCCGAAAAGGTCAACTTCTGTAAATTCACCAATGAAACCCGCAACGGCATCGAAGACGCGAGCGCCCATTCCGGCCAGACATATATCTGCGCTATCAACGGCACGGCGGCAGGCGGCGGCTACGAGCTGGCGCTGGCGGCGGAGCACATCATCCTGGTCGATGACGGCGCGTCGGCGGTTTCCCTGCCCGAAGTGCCGCTGCTGGCTGTCTTGCCGGGAACCGGTGGATTGACGCGCGTCGTCGACAAGCGCCGGGTCCGCCGCGATCATGCCGATGTCTTCTGCACCCTGACCGAGGGTATCAAGGGTAAACGCTCCGTCG
>CBFDEA010000485.1:0-2130 GCA_965603695.1 uncultured Rhodospirillaceae bacterium
CGTTACCGGGCTGAAGCGGATTTGCGCAAGGTTCTTGAGCCACCCAGATTGAAACTGCTGACCCAGTTCAACGCCTTGCCCGAAGGGGTCAAGTTTCTCGTCGATATGCGGGCCGATCTTTTGGCTCTGACCGCAGACAATGCGCTGTTGAAGGGGCTGGAGCAGGATTTGAAGGGGCTGCTGATAACCTGGTTTGACGTCGATTTTCTCGAGCTTCGGCGAATCTCCTGGGATAGCTCGTCGGCCAGCCTGCTGGAAAAACTGATCGCCTATGAAGCCGTTCATGCCATCGAAAGCTGGGATGATCTGAAAAACCGCCTTGATTCCGACCGCCGCTGTTTTGCCTATTTTCATCCCCGGATGCCCGATGAACCGTTGATCTTTGTCGAAGTGGCGCTTGTCGATGGCATGTCGGACAGCATTCAGGCGTTGCTCGACGGCAATGCCCCGGTGATCGACCCGGCCAGCGCCGACACGGCGATTTTCTACTCAATTTCAAATGCCCAGAAAGGCCTGGCCGGTATCAGCTTTGGTAACTTCCTGATCAAGGGCGTGGTTAGTTCCCTGGCCGCTGAATTCACCGGCCTGAAAACATTCGCGACCCTGTCGCCGCTGCCTGGGTTCAGGGCCTGGCTCGACAAACACCTTGCCGAAGGCGATAAGGATTTGCTGACGCCAGGCGATCGAAAGGGCCTGAAGGCCGTTGGTGAGAAGCCTGGCGGGGCCAAGGGCAAGTTCAAGGCATTGCTGGAGGATTCGGGCTGGCCCGACGACGCGCAAGCCGCAGACGCCCTGTACGCCCCGCTGATGCGGCTTGCGGCGCAATATTTGAGCCGCGAGAAGATGCGTCAGGGGGGGCTTCGGGCGCTCGACCCGGTGGCTCATTTTCATCTCAGCAACGGGGCCCGCATTCAACGCCTGAACTGGCTCGGCGACCGTTCGCCAAAGGGGCTCGGCCAGTCGGCGGGAATCATGGTCAATTACCTTTACAAACTCAGTCATGTCGAAGCCAACCACGAGGCCTATACATCAAGCGGCAAAGTCGCGGCATCATCAAGCGTGCGCGGCTGAATTTCCCCCACTATGGCGATTGACAGGGGGCTTGATTTGTATCAGGTTGCCCGCCCGCCTAGGGAATTATGGTTTTTCTCCTGAAATACAGCCTTACTTGTACTGTCTTTCAGGAGCAAAACAATTTGGCGGGCGGGCGTGGTGGAATTGGTAGACACGCAGGTTTTAGGTACCTGTGACGCAAGTCGTGGAGGTTCAAGTCCTCTCGCCCGCACCAAATACTGTTTATTTATTTGTCTGAAAATGCTTTCCGATTGGGATACCCATGCAAGTCACAGAAACGAAAACCGAAGGTCTATTGCACGAATTCACCATCACGGTGCCAGCGGCAGAGATTGAAACATTCATTACGAATCGTCTGAACGAGCTTAAGAACACCGTCAAATTGCCGGGCTTCCGTCCGGGCAAAGTGCCGCCAGCGCTTTTGCGCAAACAATACGGCCCATCGATCATGGGCGAGGTTTTGGAGCGCACCGTCGGCGAAACGTCTCAAAAAGCCATGGAAGAACGCGACTTGCGTCCTGTCATGCAGCCGAAAATCGAAGTCGTTAAGTTCGAAGACGGTTCCGACCTGGAATACACCATGGCCATTGAGGTCATGCCCGACGTCAAACCCATGGATTTTTCCAAGATCAAGCTCGAACGCATGGTCGTCAAGGCCGACGAGGAAGAAATCAGCAAAGCGCTGGAACGTTTGGCCGGCGCCCACAAGACATCTGAACCGGTTAGCGGTTCGCGCAAATCGAAAAGCGGCGACATTACCGTTATCGATTTCGTCGGTAAGGTCGATGGCGAGGAATTCGCCGGCGGCAAGGCCGAAGACTATTCACTGGAACTCGGTACCGGCAGCTTCATTCCCGGCTTCGAAGATCAGCTTATCGGTGCCAAGGTTGGCGACCATGTCGAAGTCAAGGTATCGTTCCCCAAGGAGTATGGGGCCGAAGAACTGGCTGGTAAAGACGCCGTCTTCGATGTCGATATCAAGGAACTGCGCGAAACTGCCGAGGCCCCGATTGATGACGAGTTGGCCAAGAAGGACGGTCTTGAAGACCTGGAAAC
>CBFDEA010000486.1:0-2129 GCA_965603695.1 uncultured Rhodospirillaceae bacterium
GCTAACTGCCAATCGTAGTTTGACGAAATTTCACCGGCCATCAGGAACGAAAGTGCCGCGCCGATGCTGAAACTCGCCGTATAAAACGCGATGGCGCGGCTCTGGATCGGGCCTTCGACATGATCGCTCAAGATTCGCAAACCGGGCATATAGGTGCCGGCCAAGCCGATCCCAATCAGGGCGCGAAAAAGTAACCCGCTCCACAGTCCCTCGGCAAACAGGGCGAAGCCAAGACAGGCCAGGCCGCTTAAGGACATGGACAGGAAATAAATGCGTTTCGCAGGCAATCTGTCGGTCAGGCTGACCAGCACCGGCACCGCCAGCAGATAGCCGCCATAAAGGACGCCGTTGATCCAGCCTGCCTGGGTATTGCTTAAGGCCCACTCATTAATAAAACCGGGCAATAAGGCGGGGAACACCGAAAACCCGGTCATGCCAACGATTTCGGCCAAACACAAAACCACCGTCAGGCGTAAGGGAGAGGCCGTTATCGACACGTCGCGTGTTATTCCTTAATCCATTCCCAGGCCGCATCGCGGTCGCTTAAATCGAAATAACGCACCTCGCCTCGCATCAACATGCCACTCGCCTTGGCCGCCAGTCTTTCCCAGGTCGCGTCGCCGACCAGGGCCATTTTCTCGAAATGATGCCAGTGGGTCATGCCGAAGGTGAAATCGTCCCAGGCCGCGTACAAGTCCCAACCGGCGAAGCCTTCCATATCGACCAACAACCTGATTTTGCCATATTCGTCAATCCGTTGCTCGATTTTAGGCATGAAAGACTTGTAATCGGAATCGTGAAGCCGACCGCTGGCGTGAATGCCGACGACCTTGCCTTCACTACCGGATAAAAGTTCAAACATCGGGGATGCCTTCCTCTATAGGGGTAAAGCTTACCCCTTATATATGGATGGCGCGGCCACCGACTGCAAGTGCCGCCTCTTTAAGTGCCTCGGAAAGTCCCGGATGGGCGTGGCAGGTGCGCGCGATATCTTCCGCCGAGCCGCCGAATTCCATCACCGCGACCGCCTCGGCAATCAAGTCCCCGGCGGCCGGGCCGACAATATGAACACCGAGAACCCGGTCTGTTTTTGCGTCGGCCAAAATTTTGACGAAGCCTTCGCTGTCGGCGTTGGCACGGGCCCGTGAATTGGCGCTAAAGGGGAACTTGCCGACGGTGTAGGCGACGCCCGCCTCTTTAAGGGCCTCTTCCGTTTTGCCCAATGTCGCGACTTCCGGCCAGGTGTAGACGACCCCCGGAATGGCATCGTAATTAACGTGCCCGGACTGGCCAGCCAGGGTTTCGGCGACGGCGACACCTTCTTCTTCGGCCTTATGGGCCAACATGGCGCCGCCGATGACGTCACCGATGGCAAAGATTCCCGCCACATTGGTCTGCAAATCATGATCGGTAGTGATAAAGCCGTGCCCATCCATGGCGACGCCGAGCTCTTTGAGGCCCAGGCCATCGCTATAGGGCCTGCGCCCGATGGCAACCAGCACGACGTCCGCCTTGATGGTTTCTGTGTCCCCGCCATCGCGTGGCTCGACGCTGAGAGCGACCCCTGCTTTCGATGCTTTGGCCGCCGTTACCTTGGCTTTCAGCTTGAATTTCATGCCCTGCTTTTTCAGCGTCCGGGTCATCTGCTTGACCACCTCGGCGTCCATACCGGGCAGGATGTTGTCGAGGAATTCAACGACCGTGACTTCCGCACCCAGACGACGCCAGACCGAACCCAGTTCGAGCCCGATCACCCCGCCGCCGACGACGACCATGGATTTCGGCACCTTGGAAAGGGCCAGCGCCCCGGTCGAGCTGACGATCTGTTTCTCATCAATGGTAACGCCAGCCAAAGGCGCGACATCCGAACCCGTGGCGATGACGATGTTTTCGGTTTTTAAGGTCTGCTTCTTGCCTTTTTCCGGGCTCACTTCAACCGTGTCGGCCGCCGTAATGGTGCCAGTGCCGATGATGTAATCGACCTTGTTCTTCTTAAGCAGAAACTCGATCCCCTTGGTCAGGTCATCGACGACCTTGTCCTTGCGTCCGAGCATGATTTTCAGGTCGAGGCTGACTTTACCGGTGTTGACCCCGTGGGCGGCAAATTCTTCGTTCGCCGCTTCAAAATG
>CBFDEA010000487.1:0-2127 GCA_965603695.1 uncultured Rhodospirillaceae bacterium
GACCATTCCATAAGCGACTTTTATGCCAAGAACGCAGATGTCGTTAGCAAGGTCAGAAGCCCTTATATCTTCTGGTGTGACAATGATGATTTTCCGGTCATCTCCGGCCTGGGTATAGCCGCAGACAAATTGGATGCTGATATCGGTGCCGCAGTTGCAGTCGGGTGGATCGGGACATTTGTCCTTAATAATCGAAATATCGGAAAGCCTCTAGAAGATGTAACCGGGGATCTGTACCGGTATAGCCTGTTCCACAGGAGCACGTCAGTTACCGATGAAACGGCCGCAGGAAGAGTAGCCGAACACCTGCGCCGCCATCGGTCCATTTGGTCAGGCCTACAGAGAACGGAAGACTTGCGCCGATCTTTCGAGCGGTTATCGGACTCGGGCATGATCGCTGTGGATTTATCCGAAGATTATGTTTCCTGTGACCTTCTGACGCGCGGCCGCGCCTTAATCGAGGGCAGCTATACAATTTTATTCAGGCAGATTGGCACCTCGGTGGGTGCGGCGACCGTGGCCTCGTACAAGGAACGGGTCAACAACGAGGATTGGCAAAAAGACAGCGAGATATTTCTTTCTGATATGGCCACCGCCATCGCGACCGAAGATGATGTGCCAAGAGAAGATGTCGACAGTGAATTAAGAGCGGTTTTTGAGGAACACAATAAAATCCGCGTCAAGGACCAGGGCAGGAGTTTCGTCGCCAAGCCATTGTTGAAAAGACTCATTGTGTGGTTGGCCAGACAGGCGTTGAAGTTGGGGCCGGTGCGAAAATTTCGCTTAAACAGGGAACGCAAAGCATTGTTTGCTGAATTTGCCGCGAACGGGGCGAGCCCCGAATACCTGGTCGAGTTGGACCAGGAAATGAAGGAAATTGAAAAAACCCTGACCGGCCCGGAATTTCCTGAATTCGTTCGCCGCATCGCGCCGGAACTACTCTAGATATCCAGAACAATTTCCATGCTTAAATTATTGCAGTATATTTGGAAGGGTCGGTACAAGGAGGCTGGTACATATGTTGGATAGGACAATAACACGTTGAAAAAAATACTTCTTATTGGCTGCGGAGCGGAAATTGGCTCTTTACTGGTCGGCATGGTCGATCCCGACAAGGATGGATTCGAGATATCCGCCGTACTGACCAACCCGGTCACCGCCGATGCCAAGCACCCCGATCTGGTGCCCATGGATTCACTGCTGGCGCGCATCGTTTTGGCGCAGCCGCACCTGTACGGTCGCGTCGCCGCCGAAGGCGACACCCTGATCGTCAACGGCAATAAAACGCCCGTCTTCTTCGGCGACATCTTCGATTATGACCTCGACAGTCTACCCGGTCCCTTCGACGTCTGCATCGCCGCCACTTCTAAATCGCACATCGGCGACAAGCAACTAATGCAGCGCTTCGCCGGCATCGCCACCTACGTCGTTGGCGTCGCCGAGGCGATGTCGCTGCCGGCGCTGTATCCCGGACTGATCGGCGCGCCTGAACGTCACCTGACGACCAAGCCGGTCCCGGCCGGCGACGAACGAATTTTTGCCCTCGGCTCGTGCCAGACCAACGGCTGGCAGGCGCAATTGCGGGGTGTGTTGGAGATGGCCGAGGATTACGGCCTCGACACCCTGGAATTCAAGGGACTGGAAGTCGATATCATCCACCCCGACACGCCGACCGGGCGCCTCGGCACCAAGTCGATCAGCGCCCGCGCCCAGGATCCGCGCAACAATTTCCGCCCGAGTTTTTCCCAGGTCAATATGTCCATGAGCCGGATGTTTCCGAACAGCAACAACATAAACACCATTTCGTTACGCACCCTGACCATGCCGCCGGGGTATCAGCTGTGCCGGTTCTTCTTCGAGTATCAATGTGCTGACGGGGGGCGTCTTGACAGCGCTCGCATCGTCGACAGCCTGCGCAACACGGCGACGCGCCTGCCGAGCATCCTGCACATTGCCGAGAAGCCCTATGGCAGCCGTGGCTTTGAATTCTGTGAGGCCGCCGCCGTGATCTTGCCGCAACCAGCATTGCTCAGCTTTTTCGACGATCCGTTCTCGCTCGGCGATGGCAAATCGTCGCCGGTCAGTGAACTGATCACCCAGGCTTATGTCCATAACACGCGGGGATAT
>CBFDEA010000488.1:0-2126 GCA_965603695.1 uncultured Rhodospirillaceae bacterium
TAGCTGAGGTCGGGTTTGTGGTCGTCGATAAAGGGCGTCGGCACGGCGATGATATAGGCGTCGGCGGGCTTGGGGACAGTGCTAGCTTCGAGTTTGCCGGCACTGACGGCGCCTTTGACCATGATGTCCAAATCCGGCTCGACAATATGAACCTTGCCCTGATTGATGGTCTCTACGGTCGCCGGGTTGGTGTCGACGCCAATCACCTGCACGCCGCGACTGGCGAACACGGCGGCGGTCGGCAGGCCGACGTAGCCCAGGCCGATGACACATATTTTCTCGAACTTATGGCTCACGCGTTGGTTCCCCGTTTAACAATTTCGTTGATAATACGCCCGCTGGCTTCCCCGTCGCCGTATGGATTGTGGGCCCGGCTCATGAGCGCGTAGGCATCCGGATCGTCGAGCAGCCGCGTGCATTCCTGGGCGATAAGCACCGGGTCGGTGCCGACCAGTTTGACCGTTCCGGCGGCCACGGCTTCGGGGCGTTCGGTGACGTCGCGCATGACCAGCACCGGCTTGCCAAGGGACGGCGCTTCTTCCTGAATGCCCCCGGAGTCGGTGATAACAAGAAAGCTTCTGTCCATCAAGTAGACGAAGGGAAGATAATCTAGGGGCTCGATTAAGTGGATGTTCGCTTTATCTTTAAGGATTCTGTTGACCGGCTCGCGGACATTCGGGTTGAGGTGAACCGGGTAGACGATCTGGATGTCATCTCTTTGGCTTAAATCGGCCAGGGCATGGCAAATGTCCTCGAATCCCTGGCCAAAATTCTCGCGCCTGTGGCCGGTCACCAGAATCAGTCGGCGGGCGGGATCGAGGAACGGAAATTGCCCACTCAGGGAGCCTTGCAGGGCATGATCGTCCTTAAGCCGTCTGGTCACGTCGAGCAGGGCGTCGATCACCGTGTTGCCGGTGATCACCATATTGGCCGGGTCGTGACCTTCGCGCTTCAGGTTGGCGGCGGCGGACTCGGTCGGGGCGAAGTAAATATCGGCGATGGTATCGCACAAACGGCGGTTCATTTCTTCGGGCCAGGGGGCAAAGACATCGCCTGTGCGCAGGCCCGCCTCGACATGACCGACGGGAATCTTACGGTAGAAAGCCGCCAGCGAAGCGGCGAAGGTGGTCGTCGTATCGCCGTGCACGAGAATCCGGTCGGGCCGGTATTGATCGAGCACGTCGCCTAACCCTGTCAGCACGGCGCTGGTGATGTGGGTTAAATCCTGATTGTCGCGCATGATATCGAGATCGAACGCGGGGCTGATGGAAAAAAGCTTGAGGACCTGGTCGAGCATGCCGCGATGCTGGGCGGTGACGCACACAGCACTGTCGATGCCTGGGCTGGCTTCGAGGGCTTTAACAACCGGGGCCATCTTGATGGCTTCGGGGCGGGTGCCGAATACGCTAAGAATTCTCATACGCTTGGATATCGTCATTACGGCTTTTTCGCAAGCGTGCAACGCCTTAGGTCTAAGGACAATAGCGCTTTCAGTTAAAGGCAGAATTGCCGTAAAGTCTGGTTTATGAAAAATTTCTTGATGAGTGGCAAGAACATTGCCCTTGCCGTTATCACGTTGTCCGCCTTGACCTGGGCCGGGCAAGCGTTCGCCGCCGAGATGATCGCCCACAGGGCGGCCTATTCCCTGAAGCTTGGTGCCGTGCGTTCGGGCAGCGAATTTGTCGGCGCGCGGGGCAATATGGGGCTATCGATGGAACGCACCTGCGATGGCTGGACCATGTCGCAAACCCTGCGCATGGACTTGTTCACGGCCAGCGGCGAGGAAGTTGTTCAGGATTTGCGTTTTACCGCGTGGGAATCCACTGACGGTACCCAGTACCGGTTTTTCGCCTCCAACAATGTCAACGGCGCGCGCGAAGATTTCCGCGGACGCGCCTTGATGGACTCTGCCGAAGGGGTCGGAAACGCCAACTATAAAATTCCCGCTGACAAGAAAATTCCCTTGCCCGAAGGCACGATGTTCCCGCTCGGCCATACGGCGTGGCTGATTGAGCGGGCCATGGCCGGGGATCGCCAGGTGTCGCGTGCCGTCTTCGATGGCGCCGATGGTGAGGGGCCGCAACTGATCAGCGCTTTTATCGGTGCCAAGCAAAAACCCGGCGCCC
>CBFDEA010000489.1:0-2126 GCA_965603695.1 uncultured Rhodospirillaceae bacterium
TCTGCACCGCACTGGCGGATAAAAGGCACGACACCCGAAGTCGACAGGGTAATCCGGCGCTTGGAAATGGAAATCCCCTCGCCATCCATAATGATCTTCAGGGCCTTGGCGACGCTTTCGTAATTAAACAGCGGTTCACCCATGCCCATCATGACGATGTTGGACAATTTACGGTCTTCTTTGGGTGAGGGCCACTCGTTGTAACTATCCCTGGCGACCATCAACTGCCCGACGATTTCAGCGGCGCTGAGATTGCGAACCAGGCGCTGGGTGCCGGTATGACAAAATGTGCAGGTCAGGGTGCAGCCGATCTGCGAGGACAGGCACAAAGCGCCGCGCCCATCTTCAGGGATGAAGACGGTTTCGGCCTCGTTGCCGTCATCAAATTTGAATAACCACTTGTGGGTGGTGTCCTTGGAAATTTGATCGCGGCTTAGGGCCGGGCGACCGACAATAAAATGTTCGGCAAGCTTTTCCTGCAGGGGCTTGGCAATGGTCGTCATTTTAGAGAAATCGGTCTCGCCCTGATAATAAATCCAGTGCCAAAGCTGCTTGGCGCGAAAGGCTTTCTCGCCGATGCCTTCAAGGGCGTGGGTCAGCTCGCCGCGATCGAGTCCGAGCAGGGTCAGCTTGTGGGTGTCATTTTCAGTCATAATGAGCTTGATATAGCGGCTTTTGCCCAGAACCCAAGTATTTTTATAACTTACAGGCTTTGCTGGCGGCTTTGTAGGCGGCGGTGAAGCCTTTAAGCGAGAACGTATCAGTGGTCTTGGTGCCGCGCGTCGAGGTCCCTTTGAGGATCATAATGGCGCCTTTGATCAGGGCGCGAACAATGGCTTGGTCGGATTTCGCATCGAGGGCCCAGGCATCCTGACCATTGGTAAACAGTGAGTAGGATGTATCGCCAAGGATCAACTTAACATCCGTTCCGGCCTTGAAAGGATAACCGGCCTGAAAATTAATGACACCAGTCTGCTTGTCGGCCGGGCGGTGGGTAACGAGAAACAAAACATCGCCACGCTTACTGTATTTGCCGTCGGATTTAATTGGTTCACTGCCAATATAGCAGACAGATTTGCCTTCCTGCTTAAGGGAGAAGGCGCTCCACGCATCGAAGACGTCGATCAAGCCCGGGCTTTGGGCGTTTGCCGAAAAAGGCAAAA
Source organism: uncultured Rhodospirillaceae bacterium (assembly GCA_965603695.1). Taxonomy (GTDB): domain Bacteria; phylum Pseudomonadota; class Alphaproteobacteria; order Rhodospirillales; family JABHCV01; genus JACNJU01. Next base: position 1,164 of record CBFDEA010000489.1, read on the forward strand.
AAAGTGCACCGCCGAGCAATACAAAGGTAATAATAACTTTTATCATGGCAGATAGTGATAACCCTGCTGGCCATACTTGCCAAGCACCATATAAGAGTGGCAAATAGGTCGCAAATGAACAAAACGAATGAGCACAACCCGGTACTGGTCGAGGTCACCCGTGGCGACGCTGTTGAAAGCCGCCACCGCGGCGCCATCGCCATCGTCGATGCCGCAGGCCGGATCGTCCGCTCGTGGGGCGATATTTCCGCCCCCGTATTGCCGCGTTCGGCGATTAAAGCAATACAGGCCTTGGCCCTGATTGAAACCGGTGCGGCTGATCATTTCGATATCAGCGACGCCGAACTGGCAATCGCCTGCGCCTCGCATAACTCCGAACCGGAACACTTGGCCGTCGTTAATGGCTGGTTGGCACGCATGAAGTTAAGTGCCGCGGATCTGGAATGCGGGACAACCGGCTCAATAGAGGAACAAACCAATCGCGACCTGATCCGCGAATGCACCCCTTTGACCCGCGCCCATAACAATTGCTCGGGCAAACATGCGGGATTTCTTGCCACTGCCCTGCATATGGGCGAGCCCGTGCAAGGCTACATCGGGGCCGATCACCCGGTCCAGCGCAGGGTGCTTGCGATATTAGAGGAAATGGCCGGCGTCGATTTATCAAACGCGCCGCGGGGTTGTGACGGCTGCGGCATTCCGGTCATCGCCATGCCGCTTGATGCCATGGCGCTGGGCTTTGCCAGGATGGCCGCCACCGATGGGCTGCCGGCAAAACGTGCGGCAGCGGCCGGGCGGATCACCGCAGCGATCCAGGCCGCGCCGTTGATGGTCGCCGGCCACCGCCGCTTCGACAGTATCGTCATCGAAGCAACAAGAAATGGCCCCAATGGCCCGGCCCTGGTCAAGACCGGGGCGGAAGCCGTTTACGGGGCGATCCTGCCGGGGCTCGGGCTCGGCGTC
>CBFDEA010000490.1:0-2117 GCA_965603695.1 uncultured Rhodospirillaceae bacterium
TCGATACCGCGTTTTTAGAGAAAGTTCCCGGCGTCGTTATCGCCGGCGACGGAGTCGTCGATGTCGATGCGCGGATGATGACCGGCTACCCCGGCCTGTTCGCCGGGGGCGACATGGTGCCGTCGGAACGCACCGTCACCGTCGCCGTCGGCCACGGCAAAAAAGCGGCCCGGAATATTGATTCGTGGCTAAAGGGCGAAGAGTTTAAAAAAGCCGAGAAAAGTCCGCTGGCGTCGTTCGAAAACCTCAACACCTGGTATTACGATAACGCCCCGGTGTCCGTGCAGCCGGGACTCGACATCATCCGCCGCCAGAGCAGCTTCGATGAAGTGATCGGCGACCTCAATGAAGACAACGCCCTGTTCGAGGCGCTGCGCTGCCTGTCCTGCGGCAACTGCTTCGAATGCGACAACTGTTACGGCGTCTGCCCCGACAACGCGGTCAGGAAACTGGGTCCGGGCAACCGCTTCGAATTCATCTACGACTTCTGCAAGGGCTGCGGCCTGTGCGCCGCCGAATGCCCGTGCGGTGCCATCGAGATGGTGCCGGAAACAACCTGAAGGAGGGACAGAGCATGGATATCCAGTTCCTGCTATTCGAAGACGAAAGCGACAAGCCGAGCCAATCCCTGACCTTCGATTTGCCCGAGGTCCCCCAGAGCGGCGATTGGGTGACGATCTCTCGGCCCAATCAGGAAGGCTGCGCCAACTTCATCGTCCGCCGCACCCGCTGGCAACTGGATTACCCCGACGACAAAGCGACGCACCGAGCCGGCGAAACCATCATCGGAACGACCAGCGCCATCACCGTCGAATGCACGTTTGCCGTCGGGCCGTATTCGTCGGAAGAGCACAAGTAAACCGCGCGTTCCAACAATTCGATTTCCCAATTTTAGTTTTCACGTGGCTGATAAATAGGATCATTCCAATTAGTTGCTTTGCTAACAGCGTTGGTTTAGTTTCACTGAAGTAGGGGTGCTGGCTGATTAGTAAAAAATCGTGATTAAATCTTGGGGTGCGTTGATTATCATCCTTCAAGTCGTTTGGATTGTGAGCGGCTCCCCTTGCCTTGCCCAAGGCACTTCCAAAAACCCCGTCGTTGTTCATGGCGACAAAGATTACCCACCTTACGAATCATTGGTGGACGGCAAACCAGTTGGCATGAATGTGGACCTTTGGCAGGAAATTTCAAAAGTCCTTGATCGGCCTTTGGATTTTCGACTTTACCAATGGGATAATTCCCAAGCGAGGGTCAAGCGTGGCGAAGGGAAAGTGCTGTCTTTTATGAGCTTCAACAAGGAGCGCGGGGAGCTTTACGACTTCTCCGCACCGACCTTCTCTTTTAAATACCCAGTGTTTGTCCATGCGGATAGGGCAGACAATTTTAATGTATCTAACCTAACCGGTAAACGTATAGCAGTTAAGAAGGGTGGCTTTCCATTGACCATCCTTAAGGCCTTCCATCCAGGGGCCGAAATTGTATTTGTTGATAGTCCACTTGAAGGGTTCCGCAAACTACTACGGAATGAAGTCGATGGTGTAGTTGAAGATCAGATGGTTGGGTACACAATTCTGCTTCAGAATGAGTTCCATTCAATAAAGGCCACATCCGAAGGCTTGGCCTCTAAAACTGCGCATATTACGGTTGTCAAAGGAAATCCGGAATTAGTGCTTCAAATTAATGAAGCGATCAAAATATTAAAAGAAAGCGGTAAATTCGATCAGATAGCGGATAAATGGGCTGGCATAGAAGTGGTCCTCATAAAGAAAGATACCATCTGGCTTGTTCTTATTGTCGCATCGATGGTGTTGGCCCTAATCGTCTCCGTCGGGGGCATTATCTATTCGTTCAGTGTGCGAAAAAAAATATCGCACTTATTAAAGAAATCGATGAGCGAAAACAAACCGAAATACTTCTGATGAAAGCTAGGTCCGATGCCGAAACCGCCAACCAAGCCAAATCCGAATTCCTTGCCAATATGAGCCATGAACTGCGTACGCCTCTGAATGCGGTTATCGGTTTTTCCGATACGATGAAGACGGGAATATTTGGCCCCCTCAACGACAAGTATATGGAATATGCCAACGATATTAATAGTTCCGGCACGCACCTGCTCG
>CBFDEA010000491.1:0-2115 GCA_965603695.1 uncultured Rhodospirillaceae bacterium
CCCCGCGATTTGCCGGTGGAGCCGGTCGACGCGCGGGCTCACTTCGTCAAACTACTCGGTTCGGGGGCCGAAGAAAGGTCCGGGCAGATGGATTATGCCGGCGGCGTCGCCCCGGCCTTCGATGCGCGCAACAAACGCGGCGAGCCGAATGTCGTCCTCGCCGACGCCGGAACCGGTGTCGGCAAGACCATGGGTTACATTGCCCCGGCCAGCGTCTGGGCCGAAAAAAACGAGGGTACCGTGTGGATTTCGACCTTTACCCGTAATCTGCAACGCCAACTCGATAGCGAACTGGACCGGCTTTATCCCGACCCGGCCGAAAAAATCGACAAGGTGGTGATTCGCAAGGGCCGCGAGAATTATTTCTGTCTGCTCAATTTCGCCGAGGCCGTCGGTCGCCTGCGTTCGGGGGCCGGTGCCGGTAGCGAGGCTATCGGCCTGGGCCTGATGGCGCGTTGGGCGCTTAAGTCGCGCGATGGCGACATGGTTGGCGGCGATTTCCCGTCCTGGCTGGCCGATCTGGTCGGTCGCAGTACGACTCTGGATCTGACCGACAAAAGGGGTGAATGCACCTATTCGGCCTGCCAGCATTACAGTCGCTGTTTTATCGAACGCACCATCCGCCGTGCCCGGGGGGCGCGGATCGTCGTCGCCAACCACGCTTTGGTGATGGTCCAGGCGGTGATGGGTGGAGAGGAAGGCCAGCTTCCGACCCGTTACGTGTTTGATGAGGGGCATCATATTTTCGGGGCCGCCGACAGTGCCTTTTCCGCCGACCTGACTGGCTTTGAAGCCGAAGACCTGCGGCGCTGGCTGCTTGGTGCCGAGGCCGGTCGGCATTCCCGCTCGCGCGGCCTTAGCGCCCGCATGGAAGACCTGATCGCCGGGGACGACGAAGCCATGGCCGCCCTCGATGAAGCCATGCGGGCCGCCCGTGTGCTGCCCGGCCCGGCCTGGCGGCAACGCATAAGCGGCGGCGAGGCGCTCGGCGCGACGGAGACGTTCTTGAGCTTCGTGCGCCAACAGGTCTACGCCCGGGAAACCGGTGGCGGCGCGACGTATAGTCTGGAAGCCGGGACGGAAAGCCCGGTCCCCGGCTTGCTTGATGCCGCAGGCGCACTGGAGACCGCTTTGGTGCGTTTACGCAGGCCTTTGCAAATGCTGATCCAGTCACTGGTGCGGCTGCTCGATGTCGAGGCCGATACCCTCGATAGCGCCACCCGCAACCGCATTGAAGCGGTCACCCGTGGCCTACAACGTCGCGGCGTCGACCAACTTAACGCCTGGGCGGCGATGCTAAAGGCGCTGCATAACGAGGCCCCGGCGGAAGTCATCGACTGGTTCGGGCTCGAGCGTATCGACGGGCGCGAGGTCGATGTCGGGCTGCATCGTCATTATGTCGACCCGACACTGCCCTTTGCCGAAATCGTGCTTGGCCCCGCGCATGGTGCGTTGATTACCTCGGCGACCCTACGCGATCATACGCCTGATGTCGGTGATGAACCGGCCCACTTTCGTGACGACAGTGACGCGGCGGAAGATGCCACCGGCTGGGCCGGAGCCAAGGCGCGCACCGGGGCCGTGCATTTGCCGTCCCCGGCTATATTAAGCGCCGTCGACTCGCCCTTTGATTACGCCGGACGGACTCGCGTTTTGGTCGTCGGCGATGTCGATAAATCCGATACCGCTCAGGTCGCTGCGGCCTATCGGGAATTGTTCCTGGCCAGCGGTGGCGGCGGACTGGGGCTGTTCACGGCAATTTCAAGGTTGCGCGCCGTTCAAGAGCGCATCGCCGCCCCGCTCGATGAAGTCGGCATCCAGGTCCTGGCCCAGCATGTGGAGGCCCTCGATACCGGCACTCTGATCGATATCTTCCGGGCCGAGGAAGATTCCTGTCTGCTTGGCACCGACGCCGTCAGGGACGGCGTTGATGTGCCGGGACGTTCACTCAGGTTGATCGTTTTCGATCGGGTGCCGTGGCCGCGCCCCGATATTCTCCACCGCGCCCGGCGCAAGGCCTTCGGCGGTCGCGCCTACGATGAAACCCTGACCCGGCTTAAATTGAAACAGGCCTACGGCCGCCTGATCAGGCGGGCCACGGACAAGGGGGTCTTC
>CBFDEA010000492.1:0-2108 GCA_965603695.1 uncultured Rhodospirillaceae bacterium
CGTCGCAGACCGCTGTGATCGTCGGCGCGGCCAGAACGTCGGCTGGTTCGCTTGCCTCTATGCCATGGCGTTTCAGCAAATCGAGCGGCAGGTAGAGACGGTCAATCGCGGCGTCTTCCCTTAAATCGCGGAGAATATTGGTCAACTGCAAGGCCCGGCCAAGGGTTTTCGCCAGACTTTCTGCAGCCACAGGCTCCAGGCCGAAGACCTGATTCGACAACCGCCCGACGGCCCCCGCGACCCGGTCGCAGTAGAGATCCAGTTCGCCCAGATCGCCCATGCGGACCCTGACGTGGGCCGCGCCGAAGTCCTTCTCCATGCCGTCGATGATGGCCAGAAAATCGTCCTTGATGAGGTTAAAGCGACGACACGCCACGGCCAACGCCCGCCCGACCGGGCCTGATGGCTTGCCCGCATAGACAGCGGCGATTTCCTTACGCCAGAATTGCAAACGGGTGCGTTTATCATCGACTTCGCCCGGATCGTCGGCAATATCATCGACGACTCGACAGAATGCGTAAATGGCGTACATAGCGTTGCGTTTTTCCGCCCCGAGAATCCGCATCGCCCAGTAGAATGTCGTATGCGACTGCTTGACGCTGGCCGTGGCGTAAGCTTCGTCTTCAAGGGTATTGGGGCTCACCATCTGCGAAACACTCCCCTGACGGCGCTTAACATCAGCTCAGGCTTGCTCAGGACGATCCGTCGCGACAGCGGGTCGGCTTTTCTCAAGCGGCCATTCAGGGCCTGAGCGATCGCCAAGATTACCGAGGCTTCAAGCCCTAAGCGTCTGGAGTATAGGCTGTTTGGCAGGGACTCGGCATCCAACAAAAGCGTCTCGATGCCGTGGTTCATCCACTGCAGGACCCGGGCCAGGGCGGGCGAGGATTGCGGGCAAGCCAAATCGGCAAAATCGGCACCGGCCTCGGCCATCCAGTCGGTCGGCAAATAGACCCGGTCCATGCTCAGGTAGTCATCGCCACAGTCCTGGACATGGTTGATCAGTTGCAGGGCCGCACACAGCGCGTCAGACGACCAGTAGCCAAGCCTGGAGCCACCATGAAGATCGATCAGGTAACGCCCGACCGGGGCCGCCGACAACTGACAATAAGCCATCAATTGCGGCCAGTCGTCATAACGCGATTTAACGGCGTCCTGTTTGAAAGCAGTAAGAATATCCTGACAATGCTTGGGGCTTACCCCACTTTGATCAAGGCTTGCGGCCATATTTATGGCTTTCAGGTAAGCCGGATCGCCGCCGCCCTGGCCAAGCAGGGCTAACTCAAAACCTTCGAGACGGTGGATTTTTTGATCTGCAGACAAGCCGGGATTGTCGGCAATATCATCGGCGGCGCGGGCGAATGCATAGAAACAGGCGACATGGCGGCGTAATGGCTTGGCCAGCAACCAGGAGCCGACGGGGAAATTTTCGTAAGGCACATCTTTGCCTGATGGCGTTTCGATGGGATCGGTCAGAATGCCTAACCGACCCGCTTGCGAAGGACGACAAGCAAGCCCTCAACATTGCCGCCGTTCTGACGGATCACGGAAGAAAATTCAGAGCGCTGCGTCTGCCCCATGCTGACACCCTCGACGAGGACGTCAATGATCTTGAAGGTCACACTGTCAGTGGTGCGGACACGCCAGTCAACATGCACCGGCTGGGTTCCCTTGCGGGCGATTTCTGAAAAGACCATGGCGTCACTGGCATTGTTGACCATGGATTTGGTGACGTTCAGGACTTCACCGGAATAGTTGGAAAACCTGTCCACATAGGTGACAATCAGCAGTTCCTCGAAGAGCTTCAGGTATTCCGCCTGTTCGGCCTTGGACGCCTTCTTCCAATGTCGGCCCAGGACCCAGCGGCCAATGGTCTTAACGGCAAAGTTTTCGGCAAGCATGACGCGGAAACGGCTCTCGCGTTCTTGCTTGGAAATTTCCGGTTTTGTCAGCGCTTCGATTGCCTGATTGGCAAGGCCGGAAATAAACTGTTCGGCATTTTTCCCGGAATTCTCGGCCTTGGCAGGCGTCGGTTCTGCGCCCAAGGCAAGGGCGAAACCGAAAACCAAAACCATGAAAATACGTCGTAAAATCATTGCTAAAACATA
>CBFDEA010000493.1:0-2104 GCA_965603695.1 uncultured Rhodospirillaceae bacterium
ACCGACCAGCACCCTTTCCAGGCGTCCTTCATCATCGGCGATCAGCAAGGTAGACCCGGCCTTGGCCTCGAAACCGGTCGTGGCGACCCAGTTTGCGGTTTTGCTCGGATGATCTTCGAGCCAAAGGGCCAAGGCGGGCGCACCGGCAAGCGCTGTAATGGCAACGCTGGCCGCGCCGACTTCAATCAATTTTAAAGGCACAGTATGGAATTCCTAACCTCTGTCAGAAGTTGCGGCTTCTATTTTTTGATCCGTCTTATACTGACTCAAGGCATAAACCGACCAAATCGCCGCCGGAATCCAGCCAATCAACGTTAATTGCATAATCAGGCAGATAACGCCGGCAATGGGCCGCCCGATCGTGAAAAACTGAAACCACGGCAGAAGCAGGGCAAGAATAAGGCGCATGTGACAAATATCCCTTTTATATTGATGACAAGAATGAACAATCTAACCAGCCCAAGTGGCGCTGACGAGATATTAAATTGGCATTGCCCCCGGGCGCGGCAAGGGCCACTGTCAGAAACCCAAGAAAAGGAGCCTGCCGATGAACACCGAGACAAACCACAAAGCTATTCTTGAGACCGTTGAAATCTATTTCAATGGTTTATATAGAAGCGACAGCGCCCTGTTGCGCGGCATCTTCCACCCGAGCGCGATGATCATCGGATATGGCAGCGACGGGGAACTAAAAACCATGACGCTGAATGACTTCCTTGGTTTCGTCGACAGCGTACCCTCACCGCAAGCCGCCGGAATCGACTTCGATATGTCGGTTCTTTCGCTCGACCAAAGCGGCAAGACTGCCGCGCTCAAAGTCCATGATTATTATCTTGGCCGGGATTTTGTTGATTATCTACACATGGCTGAAACCGATTCGGGGTGGAAAATCACCGCCAAAGCCTTTCATTCCGACCCCCGGGCTTGACGCTTATTATTATTTTCTAGTGCCGTGTGACAGCGGTCACAGCATTCATTGTGGGCCTGTGCTTATATCATCCTGTCGATGCAACATTCATCCCCTTGCTTCCGACACTCATTTTGAACCAACCCTGTCAAACTCGCTGGTCCCTTAAAGGGGCCAGTTTTTTTGTCTTCGGGTTTATTTCAACAAGCCGTCAATAAACCCGGACACGGCATCGGGGTTGGCAAGGTATGCGAAGGCCAGGATAAACAGGGTCAGGGCGACGCCGCCGATAACGATGATCGACATTTTGATGCGATCGATTAAATCCGTGACCCGTTCCGGGTGCAGCTTAGACTTGCCCTCGCCGTGCCCGCCTTTGGCCTTTGAGTCGGGATGGCCTTTCGGGCTTGCTTTGGCTTTATGGTCATGTGCCGTGGCCTCTTGCGATGCACCGTTATAGATCGTTTTGGGTCGTTCATCGCCGGTTTCTTCGTCGATGCTTTGCTGAATGACCTTGACCGCCTGAATATGCTTTCCGGCCTCGGCATTTTTCGCCTCCGAAACGGCTTCTTCCTGATCTTCGGTAATGAACAGAATAGACCAATGGCCATCCTTATAACCCATGACTTCAAACGATACCGATGCCGCCATAACGTCGCCCTCTCGAATTGCTCTCTACCATCAGACGATACTCTGCCAGAGGAATGGGAACAACACTAACTCAATTGCATTCCCGGCCACACTTACCTAAGGTCGGGCAAAGATATAAATCGTCATATTTCATTCAGGTTTGTGCGTTAAAGGACACCCATGACAATTATGAATGCCAATAAAATACTTATTATTGATGATGACACCGTCATTCTCGATTTCCTTATTGAGCTCCTCCAGGATGAAGTCAGCGTCTCTTATACCTCCGAAGGCACCAAAGCGCTGGAGCTTGCAAAGCTGCACAAGCCGGACCTGATTTTACTTGATGTGATGATGCCCGGCATGGACGGGTTTGAGGTCTGCACGGGGCTCAAGGCGGACCCTGATACCCAACATATCCCGGTTGTCTTTATCTCCGCCAAGAGCGATGAGATAGATGTCACCTTGGGCTTGGAGTTGGGGGCCATTGATTACAGCACCAAACCGTTCGACCCCGATATCATCGTCGTCAAAATTCGCTATATTCTCGCGCAGATCACCGCCACC
>CBFDEA010000494.1:0-2092 GCA_965603695.1 uncultured Rhodospirillaceae bacterium
TGCGGCTTTGCTCTTCTTGGCTTCCATTTTGCCAACCGGTTGCTGGTCATCGGGCAAATTGGAGCTGGCGAAGATGTTGTTTTCCTGGGCCCTGCCGGTACCGGGGTCGACTTCTTCGCGAATGACTTTGACGCTGGTAATCGTCGAAATGTTTTCCAGTGCTTTGGCGTCCTGGATCGCCTGGCCCTGCTGATCGGCCGGGTACGAGGCATGGGTTTCCCAACGCCCGCCTTGCAGGACCTGGACCTCGAAGGAAATTTTTTTCGTTGTTTCGCTCATTTTACCCAGTCGAATGGCCTGTACCATGCACCCTTGATATTCTTAGCCCAGGGGCGCCCAAGCCTCGTCAACAGGGCCCCACCCCTACTAGCGGGAAAAGATATCATATATGGGCACGGCTTCAATAGGGGAGATAACGCTTTAAGGTAAAAGAGGATCACGCCGTTTTGATAAGCAGATTGACCCGCATCGGCTGGCCGAACTGGATTGCCTCGTCAGTTTTCTCGCCAAGGCTGTCAAAGTTGTTCTTAAGAATCTTTTCCAGGTCGCTGAAATGATCCTTCAGGCCGGGGTTGATGGCAAGGATACGGGCGCGAAAGGCGGCGTAATCGGGGTAACTGGCCTGATGCAGATAAGTCGTTTCGAGCTCCTGGCTGAAACCATGCTCTGCGGCCTTGCCGATAGCCTGGGTGGCGGCGGCGCGCACAGCGGTCTCGTCATGCACCGGCTTCATCAACTCGAAGTGTTTGCCTTCGGCCAACGGCTCGCAGATATAAACCAGGCCACCGGGTTTAAGCACCCTGGCGGCTTCGGCAAGGGCCTTGTCCTGTTTGTCCAGGGCTATGTGATGCAGGGAGTTGAAAAAAACGACCAGATCCAGCTTGGCGTCCTCGAAGGAAAGGTCTTCGCCCAGGCCTTCGGAATAATTCTCGTTGCCTGCCGGTTTATGGGCGCGCGCACTTGCCAACTGCGATTTGGAGCATTCGACGCCGATAACGTTGGCGCCGTGGCGGGTCATCAAGCGGGTAAGGGAGCCGTCGCCGCAGCCGATATCGGCGACTTTTTTGCCTTTGAGTTCGACCAGGGAGGGCAGGACATCGGAATTTTGGCGCGATTTCATTGGTTTCGGGTCTCTTGCAAAAAAAGGATGGTTCTTGTAGCGGTTTATGCTGGCAAATGTAATGCCCTTAAATTTCTTTTTTTCAGGGCGCTCTTGTGAGATGTGGAGACGATTAATTGACTGATCAAGACTTACCGCTTTCGGGTATCCGTGTCCTTGATGTGGCGACGTTTATCGCGGCCCCTTACGCGGCCTCCATTTTAGGGGAATTCGGGGCCCAGGTCACCAAGGTCGAGCAGCCCGGTGGCGGCGATCCGTTTCGCTACTTCGGAACCCCTTCGGGGCGTCAGGATTCGACCCTGGCCTGGTTGTCCGAAGCCCGCAACAAGCGCTCCCTGACGCTCAGCCTGTCGCATCCTCAAGGGGCGGAAATCTTCAAGCAGTTGGCCCGCGATGCCGATGTGGTGTGCGAGAATTTTCGCCCTGGAACCATGGAAAAATGGGGCCTGGGCTGGCAAGATCTGGCGGCAATCAATCCTTCCCTGGTGATGCTCAGGGTGTCCGGCTATGGCCAAAGCGGGCCGTATCGCGGGCGTCCCGGGTTCGCCCGTATCGCCCATGCCTTCGGTGGCCTTTCCCACCTTGCCGGAATGCCCGGCGAAACACCGGTGACGCCGGGTTCGACATCGCTGGCCGATTATATGTCGGGCCTTTACGGGGCGGTCGGCGTGTTGCTGGCCCTGCGCCAGCGCGACAAAACCGGGCGCGGCCAGATGGTCGATGTGGCGCTTTACGAATCCGTGTTCCGGGTGCTTGATGAACTGGCCCCGGCCTATGCCAAGCAGGGAACCGTCCGCGGCCGTGAAGGGGCGGGCACCGCCAACGCCTGCCCACATGGCCACTTCCCGACCCTGGACGGCAAATGGGTGGCCATCGCGTGCACCACCGACAAGATGTTCGAACGCCTGGTCAAAGCCATTGGTCGCCCCGAACTGGGCGGTGATGCGGGCTACGGCGAACAGCACCGTGAAC